>JAKPUV010000646.1 GCA_029554925.1 Candidatus Hydrogenedentota bacterium
CCTCCGGGACATGCCCGGCTTGCTCTCCCCTCCTCGTTCCCAAGTTTCACTTGGGAACGCACTTGACAGCGAAGCTCCGCTTCGCGATGGCTGCGGCGCGCGCCACGGGCGGGGGAAACCGGCGGAAATGCAAAGCGCAGCTTTGCCCCCAAGCCCGTTCCCAAGTAAAACTTGGGAACGAGAGGAACATCCCCCGGTTCGCTCCCGCGAACCACCCCCCTGAAGGGGGGACCCGGACCGCGCGCCCCCGTGCCTCCGTGTGAAGAACCCTCTTCCAGGCTTCAGGCTTCAGGAAGAAGGCTTCAGACTTCAGGCTTCAGACTTCAGGCTTCAGACTTCAGGCTTCAGACTTCAGGCTTCAGGCTTCAGGCATCAGGAAGAGGGCAGTCGGGCGTTCCGCCGCGTTCCCTCTTCCTCCCGACTCCCGACTCCAGACTCTCACGGGGCGGGGAGGAGGGTGTTGTCTTTCACTGTGCCTTGGGCGGGGTCGGCGAGGAGGACGGGGTCGGGGGCGTCGCTGAGGGCGTTGTTCTGGACGAGGTGGTTTTTTCCGTCGCCGGAGAGTTCGACGGCGGCGAGGAAATCCTCCCCCCCGTCGGGGGCGGTGATGGTGTTGTCGGAGACGACGCATCCGGCGCCGCCGAGGAGGTGGACGCCGCGGACGCGGGGGTGGAGGATCTGGCATCCCGTGACGCGGCAGGTGCGGGCGTTCACGAGGGTGACGGCGCCGCCGCGTTCGGGGGTGCCGAACCGGTGGCCGCTGAGGATGTTGCCGGAGAGGAGGACGCTGTCGCACTCCTCGACGAGAACGCCGTCCACATGGGGGTCCGCTTCGGCGTGGGAGAAGGGGCGGCTGCCGATGTTGTTCCCGCTGAGGACGATGTTGGCGCAGCGGTCGAGGTGGATGTTGAGGGCGGCGCCGCCGTAGACGGTGTTTCCGGTGACGGTGACGCGGCAGGCGCGGGAGAGGACGATGTTCTTGTCGCGGTCGCCGATGACGTTGCCCGAGACGGTCATGGTGCGGGCGGCGTGGGGGGTGTTGTTCTCCGCGCCGAGGACAAGCAGGTTGGCGCCGGGGTTCTGCGGGCGCGCCTGAAGGGTGTTCCCGGTGATGCTGTACTCGCTGATGATGCCCTCGGGGGCCTCGAGGACGATCTCGCCGGCGGGGAGCCCGCCTTCCGCCCCGGCGTTGTACTCGATGTCGTTTCCGCTGATCTGCACGTTGTGGACGTCGCCGTTGAACTGGCGGACGCCCGCGCGGCCGTTGTAGCTGATGTGGCTGCCGGTGAGGTTGACCTGGTGGAGGTCGCAGGCGTCGAGGAGGACCCCGGTGTCGAGGCAGTCGTAGATGTGGGCGTCGGCGATGAGGGTGTTGCGGTTGCGCTCGACGAGGCGTATGCCGTGGCGGCATTTGCGGACGAGCACGCCGCGGATCACGCACTTCATGGTGCGCGACAGGACGATGCCATCGGCCTCCGGATGCGCGCCGAGAATCTCCACGCCGCTGACGGAGGGGAAGCGCTCCTTTTCCCAGGTGTGGTCCTGGACGGTGGCGGGGTTCGCCGTGCCCTGGTGGTCGCCCTGGACGAGGATGCCGGGCCCGGCATGGGCCACCACGAGGCGCGTCGCGCCGTCGGCGCCGCGCAGAGACCGCCACCCGAGCCGGGGCAGGTCGAGCACCAGCGGCGCGTCCAGCAGGAAGGTGCCCGCGGGCAGGTCCACGAGGCCGTCGCTCTCCTCGATCATCCGCTGGAGCGCGGCGGCGGCGGAGCGGGTTCCGTCCGCCAGTTCCGCGAGGGAGGGCGCGGCGTCCTGCGCGGCCCCGGCGAGGGAGAAGAGCAGACAGGCCAGCGCCGGAAAAAGAAGCGTTCGAAAAGACATCAGGGCATCCTCCTCTTCACGCGAACACAGCCGCGGAAAGCAACGCGGGGGCGGACACGCTCCGCCCCCGCGTGTTGTCAGGCCGAATCCTCCCGGCCCCGTTCAGCCCTCCTCGATGATCTTCAGATCCATGAGGTCGGCCAGGTGGCGCATGTCCCGCATGTGGTCGCCGTAGAAGACCACGCGGTGGAGGAGGGTCATGGCGTCCTCGGTCTCGAGGGCGCTGCTCCAGTTGACGGCCATTTTTTCGGCGTCGCGGACCTCGGTGACGATCTGGGTGCGGCATCCGTGGACGGAGACCTTGGGCACCTCGATGATCTTTCCGGTGGAGATGAGCAGGGTGTCGAGGTTGACCAGCTTCGTGCGGGTGACGGTCTCGCCGACGCGGTACTGCACCTCGGGGACGCAGCCGCTGCCGCCGACCTCGGAGTGGCCGCGCAGGAGGTAGGGGGCGTCCTTGCCGCCGGGGCCGTCCATGCGGAGGGGGGCGGTGCAGTGGGCGGTCCACAGGGCGTTGCGCGACGTGTCGAAGGTGGCGTTGCCCTGGAATCCCGGGCGGTCAATGGCGTACTGGAACAGGAGCATGGTCAGCAGGGAGTCCATGTCGCCCTCGCAGGCGGCGGGGACGCCGCGGTCGCGCAGGCGCGTGAAGCCGAGGCAGGGGAAGCCGCGGGGGAGCCAGCCCATGCAGGTGCCGATGGCCAGGGCGTCGGCGTGCTCCTGGGCGATGAGGGCGTCCAGGGCGACGCTGACGCGTGCGGCCTTCTCGATGTCCTCGGCCGTGGGCTCCATAATCTTTTTCGCGCCCCTGGTCCACGCCTCGACCTCCGCGCGGACCGCCGCGGGGTCCGCCGCCGTGATGAGGTCGTCGAAGTCCTTCTCGGCCACGGAGACGACGTCCACGCCGAGGAACTTCTTCACCTCCTCGGCGCTGCGGGCGCGCTCGGTGCCCTGGGCGGGGGGCAGCAGCAGCACGCGGCTGCGCCGCGCCATGGGCACCACGCGCAGCAGGCGCAGGGCGCGCTCCAGCTCGTCCAGGTCGCTGCTGGCGAAGAGGGAGACCCGGTGCCCGGCGCGCCGCCACCGGGGCACGTACATCCAGTCGTGCCCGCTCGCGGGGAGGGCGAACACGGCCATCGCGCGGCCCTCGTCGAGCACCGGCTGCACCGCGCCGCGCATGGAGAAGTTCTGCACGTTCATGGCGAGCACCGGCACGTCCGGCCCCGCCTCGGCCAGCACCGCCCGGGTCTCGTCCGGGGTGTGCGACACGCCGTAGAACAGCTCGACGTCGCCGAGCCGCTGCTCCGCCTCCGCCAGCCGCGCCTTCACGGCGGCGATCTGGCCGTCGTCGGCGCCCCAGTTGCGGTCCCCCGGCTGCGGGTCGCCGGTGAAGAGGACGCAGATGCGGGATTTCCCCCGGGGCGCGGCCGGCCGCGTGTCGGCGGCCCGGGCATACGCCACGGCGGCGCCCGCCAGCACCATGCCGCCCAGGGCGTTCCGCTCGAAGAACTGTCTCCGCGTGCACTGCTCACACATGACCCGACCCTCCTTTGCCCCTGCGGGC
>JAKPUV010000651.1 GCA_029554925.1 Candidatus Hydrogenedentota bacterium
GCGGCCCGTGCTGGATCGTCGGCGCGGGCACCGCGAGCTGGTTGCTGATGTAGTTGAAGCGCAGGCGCAGCGAGCCGCCCACCTCCACCTGGTTGAGTTCCGCGAGCGCGGGCGTGGCGGCGCACACCAGCGCCAGCCCCACAAGGCAAAGCATTTTCCTCGACATGGTTTTCTCCTTTCCGCGGGATGTGAAGACACGCCGCCGTCCCATGACGGCGGAAACAGACTGCCCTTGACCGCCGCGCGCCGGAGGACGCACCCCGCGCCCCCGCGCACGGCGGCAACAGAATACGGGGCCGGGGCGGGCGATGTCAGGAGGAAAACGCAGAATGCTCACCTTTTCCGGCCGCAGGAGTGAAACTTCCCGGCCCCGGAGCGGGTCAACAGACGGCGCCGGGGCATGGGTTTCCGGCGGAGGAGCGTGTTGACAGGACGAACCACAGGAAAGGACGGAAAATGAAGCGTTTGGTTGCGGTTTCGGTGTGTGTCATGGTTGCGGCGGCGCTGGGGATGGCGGGGTGCGCCACGGGCGCGAAGGGAATGACGGACGAGGAGCAGATCGCCCAGCGGGTGCAGGACGGGATCGCGGCGGTGAAGGCGAAGGACTTCAAGAAGTTCGAGACCTTCATCTCCGAGGAGTTTGACAGCGGGGTCATCGGCAACAAGGAGGACCTGCTGTCCTACCTCGAGAACGCGGACGGCATGGGCTTCCTGGACGGCCTGGAAGTGAGCCTGACGGACTCCGAGACGACGGTCACGGACGGCACGGCGGTGGTGGACACGGTGGACGTGTCGGGCCCCTTCGGCTCCCTGACCCTCACCTTCTCCGGCGCCAAGGAGAACGGCGTCTGGATGATCACGAGCGTCGATCCCTACTGAGTTTTTTCCGGCGCGCTGCGCGCGGGATGCCGTCCCGCGCGCAGCGCGTGCCGTTTAAGGCCAGGGGCGCGGGATGCCCTGGGGCCGGAACGCGCACGGAGTGCGCCTTGGAGTGCGCAAGCTTGCTTGCGCCTTTCAGACCGGGTGCCGCGAGGGTCTTGGGCAAACGCGCGGTCTCCAGCGTTTCGCTTGCGCCCCCGCGCGGGCGAGCCCGTGCGAAGAACGGCGGCAGCAAGCTGCCGCACTCAAAGGCGCTTCGCGCGGTTGCCGCGCCGGGGGGAACGTGGTATCTTTGGGGGCGTGCCGCGCGCGGGGCGCGGTTTCGGGAGACAGGACATGGCGGAAGAGCGGCGGAAAAAGACCGTGCTGGTGGTCGTCGCGCATGCGGACGACATGGAGTTCATGGCGGCGGGGACCGTGGCCCGGTTCATCCGGGACTTCGGCTACCCCGTTTATGAGTACATTCTGACGGACAACTCGCGGGGCTCGTACCGCCTGTCGGGGCCGGAGCTGGTGGCGGTGTCGGCGGAGGAGGCGCGGGCGGCGGGCCGCATCCTGGGGCTGGAGGAGGTGCGGCTGGAGGGCTATCGGGACGGCGAGCTGGACCGGGTGCCGCCGGGCGAGCTGCGCGGGAAGATCATGGCGATGATCCGCGAGGTGCGCGCCGACATCGTGATGAGCTGGGACCCCTTCGCCCCCTACGAGGACCACCCGGACCACCGGGCCGTGGCCATGGCTACGCTGGAGGCGGCGGCCTTCGCGTCGAACCCGCTGTTCCACCCGGAGCACGCCGCGCCGCCGCACATGCCCACGGAGGCCTACTGGTTCGCCAAGTCGCCGATGAACGCGCGGCTTTTCGTGGACATTTCGGCGGTGATGGACCTGAAGGTGGCGGCGCTGCTGGCGCACGACTGCCAGATGGTGCTGACGGTGGATGCGTTGGTCCGCGAGGCCCGCGCGCTGGGCGTGGACCTGCCCATGCTGGAGAACCTGGAGGAGGGCGCGCACGGGGCCCTGGTGGAAATGGGCATCCGCCAGCACTGCGCGCGCGTGGGCGCGGAGGCCGGCCTGGAATGCGCCGAGCAGTTCCGCCACGAGAAGTTCGGCATGCTGGACATGGTCCTCGGCACCGACTTCGTCCGGCCCGACTTCGCGTGAGCGCGGGGAGCCGCGCCGGGCGTGTTGCTGCCGGGCTGTTCACCGCCGGATCGCTGGGCTGCGCCGCCCTCATGACCCTGGACCGGTTCACCCCCGTTCCCGTGCCGTTCATCCACCTGGTCCTCGGCGCGTCCACGGGGTTTGTGCTGGCCGGGGCGGCCGGGGGCGCGCTGACGACCTGGCGCGGCCGGGGCCTCCTCCTTGGACTGGTCGGGTGCTGGGGCGGCGACGTGATCGGCTCCCGCGACTTCATCGCCGGGGCGCTGAGTTTCCTGCTGGCGCACGTCGCGTTTATCGCCGTGTTCGCCGCGCCGGGCGTGCGGCCCCGCCGCCTGCTCGCGGGGGCGGCGGTCGCGGCGGTTCCGGGGGCCCTGCTGCTGCGGGCCTTCCTGCCCGGCGTGCCCCCCGGCGAGACGGTGCTGGTCGCCGCCTATGTCACCGTGATCTCCCTCATGGTGGTGTGCGCCTTCGCCTCGCGCGACGCCGCCCCCGTGTTCCTCGCGGCGGCGGTCCTCTTCTACGTCTCCGACATCTTCGTCGCCCGCTGGCGCTACGGCGACGGCGCCGCGGTCAACGGCACCCTCTGCTACCCCCTGTACTACCTCGCCTGCAACCTCTTCGCCCTTGGCGCGTTCACCCTCCGCCCGAAAGGAAAGGCGGGGGAGGAGGGGTAGCGGAAGAGGTCGCCGTCTGCTGCGCCCGGGAGCGGACACACAGGCCGTCGTCTGTCAAGGCGCTCCGGCCTCGCCCCGGTTGACGTGGACGGCCGCCGGTGCTACAGTGCCCGCGGGGGCGCGCGCCCCCGCAACGCGGTGCAACGGCGGCTGGAGGCTTTTCCCATGGGCATGCGGGCGAACTGGATGACAGGGTGCGCGGGCATCGCGCTGGTGCTGGCGGCGGGGCTGGCGGCGGCGGCGCCGGGCGGGGTGTACGACGTGACCGCGCACGGCGCGGTGGGCGACGGCGCGTCGCCGGACACGGCGGCGATCCAGACGGCCATTGACGCCTGCGCGGCGGCGGGGGGCGGTGTGGTGTCGTTTCCGCCGGGGGCCTACCTGACGGGAACGGTGTACCTGAAGAGCGGGGTCCACCTGCGGGTGGAGCGGGGGGCGACGGTCCTGGGCAGCACGAACCTCGCGGACTACCCCGTGAACACCTGCGCCCATGCGTCGCGGAGCGACGAGTACACTGTGCGCGCCCTGATCTGGGGCGAGGGGCTGGAGGATGTGGGCATCACGGGGGCGGGCGTCCTCGACGGGCAGGGCGCGGCCTTCCGGGGAAAGACGGCCACGGAGGCCGAGGCGGGGGAGGCGTCCCGAGCGCTTACGGCGGAGGGGCGCTACCCGGTCCATCCGCGCTACGCCGTGCGGCCCTACCTCATCCGCCTCATCAGCTGCCGCAACGTCCTGGTGGAGGGGGTGACGATGCGGAACTCGGCCATGTGGATGCAGCACTACCTCGACTGCGACTTCGTCACGGTGCGCGGGATCACGGTGTGGAACCATGTCAGCGGAAACAACGACATGATTGACCTGGACGGCTGCCGCAACGTGGTGGTGTCGGACTGCGTGGGCGACTCGGACGACGACGCCC
>JAKPUV010000654.1 GCA_029554925.1 Candidatus Hydrogenedentota bacterium
CCTTCACGGCCCGCAGCGTGACCGTGGTGCCCGTGAAGCAGGTGAACGTGCAGGCGGAGCTGCTCGTGTCCGACGACGGCAGGGACTTCCGCCCCGTGAAGGCCTTCGCCGTGGACCGCCACAACCTCAACGTCAACGTCGGCCCCGTGCCGCTGGCGCCGGTCGTGGCGTCGTTTCCCGCCGTGACGGCGCGCTTTTTCCGGCTGGCGTTCTCGGCGGACTGCGAGGTGGGCGAGGTGCGCGTGTCGCCCGCCGCGCGCGTGGAGTCCCACGCGGAAAAGGCCCTGTTGAAAATGTTCCAGGACCCCCTGCCGCCCTTCGACTTCTACACCTGGCCGCCCCAGGCCGAGCCGGACGCGCCCGGTCTGGCCGTGGCGCCGGACGCCGTGGTCAACCTCTCGGCGAAGATGGATGCCGACGGCACGCTGCGGTGGGACGTGCCCGCGGGCGAGTGGATCGTCCAGCGCGCCGTCATGTCGCCCACGGGCACGAAGAACAGCCCGTCGCCGGAGGAGGCCACGGGGCTGGAGGTGGACAAGATGAACCGCGCGCCGCTGGCGGACCACTTCGACGCCTACATCGGCGACCTGCTCCGCCGCCTGAGCCCGGAGGAGCGCAAGGCCTTCAAGCACGTCGTGGCGGACAGCTACGAGATGGGCCCGCAGAACTGGACCGACGGCTTCGCGGAGCTGTTCCAGGCGCGCTACGGCTATGACCCCCTGCCCTGGCTGCCCGCCCTGTCCGGGCGCGTGGTCGGCGGCGCCGACCGGACCGACCGCTTCCTGTGGGACCTGCGCCGCCTCGTGGCGGACCGCGTCTCGACGGAATACGTCGGCGGCCTGCGCGACCTGTGCAACGCCCAGGGGCTCAAGATGTGGCTGGAGAACTACGGCCACTGGGGCTACCCCGGCGAGTTCCTCCAGTACGGCGGCCAGTGCGACGAGATCAGCGGCGAGTTCTGGGTGAACGGCGACCTGGGCAGCGTGGAGCTGCGCGACGGCG
>JAKPUV010000691.1 GCA_029554925.1 Candidatus Hydrogenedentota bacterium
CGTCAACGGCTACGCCATGGGCGCCTCGCTCGTCGCGCTGTTCGCCCGCTCCGGCGGCGGCATCTTCACCAAGGGCGCCGACATGGGCGCGGACCTGGTGGGCAAGGTCGAGGCGGGGATCCCCGAGGACGACCCGCGCAACCCGGCGGTGATCGCGGACAACGTGGGCGACAACGTGGGCGACGTGGCCGGCCTGGGCGCCGACCTCCTCGAGTCCTACGTCGAGTCCATCATCGCGTGCCTGGCCGTGGCGGCCGTGGTCGCCAACGGCATGGGCAAGGATTTCCCGGAATACATCCGGGCCTTCCCCTTCATCGCTGCGGCCATCGGCACGCTGGCGTCCATCATCGGCGTCATGTACGTCAAGAAGTTCGCGCAGAACAACCCGCAGAGCGCCCTGATGATGGGCACCTATGTCAGCGCCGTTCTGGCGGCCGCCGGCGTGTATGTCTACGCGTTCCTGTATGGCCAGGGCTTCACGCTTGACACTGTTACGTACAGCAAGTTCGGTCCGGCGCACGCCTGCGTCATCGGCGTGATCTCCGGCATGGTCGTCGGGTTCGTGAGCGAATACTTCACCTCCGGCAAGTACAAGCCGGTCCGCCGTCTGGCGGAGCGCTGCCAGACCGGCCCGGCCATCGCGGTGACGGACGGCACGGCGGTCGGCATGGCCTCCACGGGCTTTCCGGTGATCGTGCTGGCCATCGCGGTCATGGCGGCGTACCACGTCGCCGGCGTGTACGGCGTCTCCATCGCGGCCCTGGGCATGCTGGCGACGACGGGCATGGTCGTGGCGGTGGACGCGTACGGCCCGATCGCGGACAACGCGGGCGGCATCGCCGAAATGGCGCATCTGGACCCGAAGGTCCGCGAGATCACGGACAACCTGGACGCGGTGGGCAACACCACGGCGGCCATCGGCAAGGGTTTCGCCATCGGCTCGGCGGCCTTCGCGGCCATCGGCCTTCTGAGCGCCTTCATTCTCAGCGCGGGAATCAAGGGCCAAGTGATGGTCTCCGACCCGAAGATTCTCGCCGGCCTGCTCATCGGCGCGATGCTTCCCTTCTACTTCTCCTCCAAACTGTTCAACGCGGTGGGCCAGTGCGCCGACACGATGATCCAGGAAGTGCGCCGCCAGTTCCGCGAGATCCCCGGCCTGAAGGAAGGCAAAGAGGGCGTGATCCCGGACAGCACGAAATGCGTCAGCATCGCGACGCAGGGCGCCATCAGCGGCATGCTGGTCCCCGGCGGCATGGCGATCCTGGCCCCCGTGGTCATCGGCTTCTCGCCGCTCGGCGCAGCGGGGCTCGCGGGCATGCTCGTGGGCGCCATCGCCACGGGCGTGATGCTCGGCATCCAGACCGCCAACTCCGGCGGCGCGATGGACAACGCCAAGAAGTACATCGAAGAGGGCCACTTCGGCGGCAAGGGCTCCGACGCCCACAAGGCCGCCGTGGTCGGCGACACGGTCGGCGACCCGCTGAAGGACACCGTCGGCCCGTCCATCAACATCCTCATCAAGCTCATGTGCGTGATCGCGCTGGTGCTGGCCCCGATTTTTGCGGGCTGACCCGCCCCCGGACCTTTTCCGCGCCCCTGTCGCCCTTCGGCGGCGGGGGCGCGTTCTGTTTGGCGGCGGCGCGGCCGTGCGATTCCCCCCCTTCGGGCTTGCAAATGCGACCGCCGCATTGGATACTAGTACGGTTGGCCGACGGCGGCCCCGATGAAGGAACTCCCGCGATGAGGCATGAAACGGCGCACCCAGGCTTCCGGCTCCGCGGGGCCGCGCTGTTGGCGCCGGTGGCCGCCCTGCTGCTGGCCGTGCCCGGGTGTTTCTCCTCGTGCGGGGGCACCCCGCCGAAGGGGGCCGCAGCCCCCGCCGCGCAGAGCCCGGCGAGCCCCGCGCCCGCCCCCGCGCTCCAGACACCGGCCACCCCCCTCCCCGCCCCCGCGCAGAGCCCGTCCAGTCCCGCGCCGGTGCCGGACACGCCGCCCCCGCCCGCGGCCCAGGCGGATCCCGAGCCCGTGCTCACACTGGAGGCGCTGCAGGCCGTGCGCGAGGGCATGACGATGCAGGAGGTGTCCGAGGTGATCGGGCCGCCCGCCGTGCTGATCGCCGGGGCCAGGGGGGACAACGCCGTCTACCGCTGGAACGAGCGGGGGCTGAGCTTCCTGGCTCGCTTCGAGGACGGCCATCTCTCCCGCAAGACCGTGATTGACCCGGAGAACGACCGGCCCAAGGTTTCGGACGAGGACATGGTGGTGGACCGGGAACTGTTTGAGCGGGTCCGCGAGGGCATGTCGCTGCAGGAGGTGCTGGACGTCCTGGGCGCCGAGGGCCAGCCGCTCACGGAGCCGACGGACGAAAAGACCGTTGCCATTTACCGGTGGAGCGACGGACAGGGGTCCAGCGTGACCGCGCGGTTTGAGGACGGAAAACTGGTCCGCAAGAGCGGGTCCTTCGTGCAGCAGGGAGCGCCGGTCACGGAGGAGGAGACCGTCCCGGACGCCGAACCCGCCCCGGAGCCCGTCGAGGAGGAGCCCCCTGCGGAGGAGGCGGAGCCCCGGGAGGCCCCCGCCTCCCGGCCGGTCTCCACCTCGGTTTCGGCGGAGCGCGCGCCGCGCGTCCGCGTGAGCGGTTCCAGCCGCCGCCAGCGCGAGGCGGAGAGCGGCGACCCGAACGCGGGCCGGTCGTACAAGCCCAAGGCGCAGTTGCCCAAGTTTTCCCACCGCCTCCGCGAGGGGTCGTATGAGATCCGCGTGGTGAACACGTCCGGCTCCGCGGCCGACGTCGCCGTTGTCTCGGACGAGGGCGGTGCCCGCATGACCATCCCCCCCGGCGGCAGCCGCTCGGCGAAGGTCAACCGCGGAAACTATGTGGTCTATTTCATCTATGAGGACGACCCGCACAGCCTGCACCGGGGCGGGAACATCGCGATCAGTGAATGGCTGACGGACATGGACGTGCTCCTCGCGGGGGACGACTATGACGTCCGGGTCCTCAACAAGGGCGCGGGCCGCCCGGAACCAAGACGCTCCAGACGCTGACCCGCCCCGCGCAGACGGCGGCAACAGGGAGAGAACAACATGACCGACCGGACCACGCTGCTCATGGAACCCTTCGCCGCGGTGTGCGCGGACTACTACGCCACGGCGCGGAAGGCCGCCGCCGCCGGGCGCCCCGTGGCCGGGTTCTTCTGCTCCTACTCCCCCCAGGAGATCTTCCACGCCGCGGGCTACCTGCCCGTGCGGGTCTTCGGCCACTGCGGCGAGACCGGGCGGGCGGACGAGGTGCTCCAGCCCTACGCGTGCAGCTTCGCGCGCAGCGCGCTCCACGCGTCGCGCTCGGGCGAGTACGACTTCCTCTCCGTCGCCGTGTTCGCCCACACCTGCGACACCATGCAGAACGTGGCGGACCTCTGGCGCGGCCCCGTGCCCGTCATGATCACGTCGCTCCCGTCGCGCCTGGAGGGCGCGGCCGCGCGCCGCTATTTCCGCGCCGACCTCGAGCGCATCCGCGGCATGGTGGAGCAGCTCGCGGGGCCCGTGAGCGACGCCGCCCTGCTCGCCAGCGTGCGCCTGCACCTCGCCCACCAGACCGCCATGCGCCGCCTCTACGCCCTGCGCCGCATGAACCCCGGCCTCCTGTCCGGGGCGGAGGCCTTCCGCGTGGTCCTCTCGTCCATGCTCATGGACAAGGCGGACCACCTGCCCCTGCTGGAGCCGCTGCTGGACACGCTGGCCCAGGAGGCCGAAGCCCCCTATGCCGCCGGACTCCCGCGCATCCTCGTCGCCGGGAGCATGTGCCAGCAGTGCGACTTCGCCGACGCCATTGAGCGCGCGGGATGCGTCATTGTGGACGACGACCTCTGCGTGGGCTCGCGGTCCTTCGAGCTGCCCGACGCGCGGGCGGAGGACCCGCTCGACCTGATCATGGAGAACTACCTGTCGCGCCGGCCCTGCCCGGCCTTCCACAAGCCGGGGCACGACCCCGGCCCGCAGCTCGTGGAGATGGCGCGCAACACGAACGCCGACGGGGTCGTCTTCCTGATGACCAGTTTCTGCGACCCCATGGCCTTTGACCACCCCCGCGCCGAGAAGTGCCTGGCCGACGCCGGCATCCCCTCGGTCACCGTCTTCGTCGAGCAGCACCAGGCGCCGCCCGAGCAGCTCACCACCCGCGTGGCCGCGTTCCTGGAAACCCTCGGGGCGGGCGCATGAGCGGCGAAGCCCTCTACGCCGGGGTGGACGCGGGATCCGCCACCACCAAGGCCGTCCTCACGGACGCCGCGGGCGCCGTGCGCGGGAGCGCCGTCGTGCCGAGCGGCGCGCGGCTGGCCGACGCCGCGGCCCGCGCGCTGGACGCCGCCCTGCACGCGGCGGGCGCGGCGCGCGGCGACGTGGCGCGCCTCGTGGCCACGGGCTACGGCCGCGAAAAGGTGCCGGGCAGCGACCGCGCCGTGACGGAGATCACCTGCCACGCGCGCGGCGTGGCGTCGGTGTTCCCGGGGGCCCGCGGCGTGGTGGACATCGGCGGGCAGGACTCGAAGGCCATCGCGCTGGAGAACGGCGCGGTGCGCCGCTTCGAGATGAACGACAAGTGCGCGGCCGGCACGGGCCGCTTTCTGGAGGTGATGGCCCGCACGCTGGAGATCCCCCTGGCGGAGTTCGGCCCGCGCGCCCTGCGCAGCGCGGACCCCGCGAAACTCTCCTCCACCTGCACGGTCTTCGCCGAGAGCGAGGTCATCTCGCTGCTCGCGCAGGACCGCGCCGTGGAGGACATCCTGGCGGGCGTGTGCCGCGCCGTGGCGGGCCGC
>JAKPUV010000496.1 GCA_029554925.1 Candidatus Hydrogenedentota bacterium
AGCTGGTCCCCCGAGATTTCCAGCCGCCGCGTGTAGAACAGCGCCGTGTCGCAGGTGTCGAGGGCCTCCAGTCCGGGGAGGTTCTCCCAGCCGTCGGCCCGCAGGAGCACGCACTCCGCCGCGAAGTTCTCCTCCAGATAGGCCTTGAACACCGCCAGCGCGGTGTCCGAGTCGTATTCAAAGGACCCGGAGACCAGGCAGACCCTGAGCGGGGCCTCCTGCGCGCGGGCGGTCCAGGCGCACAGGAAGCACAGGAGCAGGCAGACGGGAAAGAATCTCATGGCGCGGGCTCCGTTGGGGCGGTCGTCAGACCTGTTCCGGGATGGCGAAGGGCTCGCGGTACTCCCGCTTGAAGAGGGCGTCAACCTCGTTGTCTGCGGCCTGGAGTGTCTGCGGGTCCACCACCATGCGGCGTCCGCCGACGCGGACGCCCATGTTGCCGTAATGGACCAGCAGGTTGCTGGCCACGCCGGTTTCGATGTCCGCGGCGGGCCTGTTTCGCGTGCGCACGCAGTCCAGGAAGTTGGCGCGGTGCTCGTCGTTGGCCTGGCGGCCGTAGCCGCCGTCCACCACCTCGCCGTTCTCGCGGATGACCTGCCAGCCGCAGCCGTGGTGGCCGAGGTACATGAGCCCGCGCGTGCCGTAGAACTCGATGCGCGTGGCGTTCGTCGGCCAGAAGGGGTACTTGTCCCCGTTGCGGACATCGTCACCCGCCTTGATCATGTAGGGGGAGTACTCCGTCAGCTCGAAGGTCATGGTGCGCCGCTCGTACTCGAACGTGACCGTCTGCGTGTCCGGCACCTCGCGGTCGTCGGGAAAGGCGAGCCGGCCGCCGCTGGCGGTCACCACTTTGGGCGGCGGGGGGTCGCCCAGGGCGAAGCGGGCGAGGTCGAGCTGGTGGATGCCGTCGTCGCCCATGTCGCCGCCGCCGTAGGCCCACCACATTTTCCAGCCGCCGTGGCAATGGCCCTCGTTGAACGGGCGCGACGGCGCGGGGCCAAGATACAGGTCATAGTCCAGACCGTCCGGCTTCGGGGAGTCCGGCGGGCAGGTGAACGGCCCGCCGCCCTTCATGTTGTAGACCTTGACCAGGGGGATGTCGCCGAGTTTCCCGCTCTCGATGTACTCGCGGGCGGCAAGGGCGTAGGCGGCGCTGCGGTTCTGCAGCCCGCACTGGACGACGCGGTTATACTTGCGCGCCGCCTCCACCATCCGCTGCCCCTCCCAGAGGTTGTGGCAGGGGGGCTTCTCCACATAGACGTCCTTGCCCGCCTGGCACGCCCACACCGTGGCGAGGCCGTGCCAGTGGTCGCAGGTGGAGACGAGGACGGCGTCCACCTCCTTGTCGTCGAAGACGCGCCGCATGTCCTGCACCGCCTTCGGGGCGCGCTTCTGGAGCCGCTCGAGCTGGTCCGGGTAGCTGCCGATGCGCTTCTCGTCCGCGTCGCAGACGTAGGCCATGACGGCGCCCCTGCTGTTGACGAACTGGCGCGACACGTCCCGGCCGCGCCCGCCCACGCCGATGACCGCCATGACCACCCGGTCGTTCGCGGACACCGCCCGCGCCTTTCCGGGCAGCGCGGCGACCGCGGCCCCGCCCACCACGGTGAGCATGCCTTTCGACGACCTGGAAATGAACCCCCGCCGCGTCATGCCGTCCATGCGCGCCGCTCCTTGTGTTGCGGCGGCCCGAAACCGTCCTCCGGGCCGTCCGGCCTTGCGGCAGTATACCAGCGGCGGGGGGGCGGCGCATCCCCGGAAGGGGGGGCGGCACCCTCAGAGGCCGAGCTGGTCCATGGCGCGGTTTTGGGCGTCGGTGTGGCCCGAGGAGGTGCCGCCGAGGGAGCGGGCGGCGTGGCCCTGGGCGGCGGACGCGCCGCTGCTGCCCATGCTGTTGAGCTGCTGCTGCATGCCGATGCCGGTCATGACCTCGCCCATGGGGCCCGCGCCGCCCACGCCGGACGGCGCGCGGGGCGAGGCGGGCGCAGGCAGGACCGGAGCGGCGGACCCGCCGCGCGGGTGGGTCACGCTGCCGTTCTGGTTGTTGTACAGGAAGGATTCCCCGGCGCTGGTGCGCGGCGGCTTGGAGAGGTAGGACGGGTACAGCGCGTCCAGCGTGGCCGGGTAATAGCCCGTGGCCGTTCCGTAGCGGGTGATGGCGTCACGGATGGCGGCCATCATCTGCTGGTCTGCAGGGGTCATGCCCGCCGGGGCCGCCGCCGGGACGGCCGCGGATGCCGCCGGACCGTCCAGGAGCACCCCCCTGGCCGGGTCGTAGCCATACTCCGTGCCGTCGCCGCGTTTGGGGACGGCGGGCACATAGTCGGGCACCAGCGACGCGAGAGAGGGGGGATTCCCGCCCTTCTCCGCGCGGTAGGTCTGGATGGCGCGCTCCAGGGTGACGCGACCGGAGGTGTCGGAGGCGGACTGCACCTGGCGCTTCATGGCCTGCATCTGCTGGGTTTGCAGCTCGCCCTGGATGGCCGTGGTGGTGAGCAGCTCCACGCCGCACCCGGTCAGGGCGAGGCAGAGAACCAACGCAAACACGCTACGCATGGCGGCACCCTCCATTCTGTGGTCAGAAGAAAGTATACCACCGGGGGGCGGAGGGACGCGCAGGCCCCTCTCCGGCCGTCAGACCTGTCGGACAAGTCGGACCGGTCCGACCCGTCCGACTCCCCAGACCCCAAACCCTACACCCTATATCCTCTTGAAATTGTCCGTGACGGCGCGGGCGAACTCGCTGCACTTGAGGAGGGTGGCGCCCTCCATGAGGCGGGCGAAGTCGTAGGTGACGGTCTTCTTGGCGAAGGCCGCGGTGAGGCCGGCGATGATGGTGTCGGCGACCTCCTGCCAGCCGAGGTGCTCGAACATCATGACGCCCGAAAGCACGACGCTGCTGGGGTTCACCTTGTCGAGGTTGGCGTACTTGGGGGCGGTGCCGTGGGTGGCCTCGAACACCGCCTTGCCCGTCTCGTAGTTGATGTTGGCGCCCGGGGCGATGCCGATGCCGCCCACCTGCGCCGCCAGCGCGTCGCTGGCGTAGTCGCCGTTGAGGTTCATGGTGGCGATCACGTCGAACTCGTCGGGCCGCGTGAGGATCTGCTGGAGGAAGATGTCGGCGATGGTGTCCTTCACCAGGAGCTTGCCGGCCGGGTCGCCGCCGCAGTCGTCCCAGGCCACGGCGACGTCTGCGAACTCCTCGCGGACCAGCTCGTAGCCCCACTTGCGGAAGGCGCCCTCGGTGTACTTCATGATGTTGCCCTTGTGGACCAGGGTGACGCTCTTGCGGCCGTGCTCGAGGGCGTGGCGGATGGCGGCGCGCACGAGGCGCTTGGTGCCGGTCTGGCTGATGGGCTTGAGGCCGAGGCCGGAGCCGGGGCGGATTTTCCACCCGAACTCCGCGGCGCAGAAGTCGGCGAGGCGCTTCGCCTTGTCGGAGCCCGCCTCCACCTCCATGCCCCCGTACACGTCCTCGGTGTTCTCGCGGAAGATGACCATGTCCACCAGTTCGGGGCGCTTCACGGGGCTGGGCACGCCCTCGAACCAGCGCACGGGGCGCACGCAGGCGAACAGGTCCAGCTCCTGGCGGAGGGTGACGTTGAGGCTGCGGAACCCGCCGCCCACCGGGGTCGTGAGGGGCCCTTTGATCGCCACGCCGTACTCCGAGATGGCCTCCAGCGTCTCGTCGGGCAGGTAGGACCCGCACACGCCGTTGGCCTTCTCGCCCGCATAGACCTCCATCCACGCCACGGCGCGCTTCCCGCCGTAGCAGTGGGCCACCGCCTCGTCGAAAATGTGCTTTGAGGCGCGCCAGATGTCCGGCCCCGTGCCGTCGCCCTCGATGAAGCAGATGACGGGGCGGTCGGGGGTCTGCGGGCGGCCCGACGGGCTCACTTCGATCTTGTCGCCCTCGGGGACGGTGATGTGCTGGTAGCTGGGCATGGGGATTCCTTTCCTGTTTCCGGGGCGGCGGGGCGCACCCGTCCCGCCTGTTGTCAAAACGCCGCGGCGGGCGCGGTTATTTCGCCTCGGGCAGCGCCACGAGCCGGACCTCGTTCACATGGGGCACGGCGCGGACCCTGTCCAGCACGTCCGCGGGGACGGCCTGGTCCAGGTTAAGCACCGTGAGGGCGCGGCCGCCCTTGGCGTCGCGGCCGAGCATCAGGTTGGCGATGTTGATGCCCACCTCGCCGATGAGCGTGCACATGCGGCCGACGATGAGCGGCTTGTCCTCGTTCATGCACACCAGCATGTTGCCCACGGGCACGGCGTCCACGCGCATGCCGTTGACCGTGCAGATGCGCGGGTCGTTGCCGTTGAAGAGGGTGCCGCGGATCCGCTGGGTCTCGGTGTCGGACTTGACGGTGACGCCGATCTCGAAGGCGTAGGACGAGGACTCGGGGCTGCGCTTCTCGGCGACCTCGATGCCGCGCTCCTGGAGCTGCGACGGCGCGCTGACCATGTTCACCGTCTCGACCATCGGGGTGAGGAAGCCCGCCATGACCGCCGCCGTGACGGGGTAGGTGTCCGCCGCGCCGCAGTCGCCGATGTATTCGATCTCCAGGGAAAGCGGCCGGCCCTGGACAAGCTGCGACTGGAAGAGGCCCATGCGCTCCGCCAGGAAGAGCAGGGGCTGCAGGGCCGCCCGCGTCTCGCTGTCGAGGCTGGGAACGTTCACGGCGTTCACGATGGCCCCCGTCTTGAGGTAGTCGGCCATCTGCTTCGCCACGTCCACCGCCACCGTCACCTGGGCCTCGTCCGTCGAGGCGGCCAGGTGCGGCGTCATCACGATGTTGTCCAGGCCGAGGAACGGGTTGTTCTCGAAGGGCTCGGAGGTGTACACATCCAGCGCGGCCCCGGCGATGACCCCCTCGCGCAGCGCCTGCGCCAGGTCCTGCTCGTTCACGATGCCGCCGCGGGCGCAGTTGATGATGCGGCACTCCCGCTTCATCCGCTTTAGCTCCGCCATGGCGAAGAGGTTGTTCGTCTTCTCCGACTTGGGCGCGTGGATGGTGATGAAGTCCGACCGCTCGATGATCTCGTCGAGGGAGACCAGCTCCACCCCGAGGGCCTCCGCCTTGAGCGGGCTCAGAATCGGGTCGAAGCCGAGAATCTTCATCTCGAAGGCCTTCGCCCGCTTGGCCACCGCCCCGCCGATGCGGCCGATGCCCACGATGCCCAGCGTCTTCCCGCTCAGCTCCTTGCCCATGAACGACTTGCGGTCCCAGCGGCCCGCCGCCATGGACGCGTGCGCCTGCGGGATGTTGCGGCAGAGCGCCATCATCATCGCGAAGGTGTGCTCGCACGTGGAGATCGTGTTGCCCCCCGGCGTGTTCATCACCACGATGCCGTGCCGCGTGGCCGCGTCCTTGTCAATGTTGTCCGTCCCCGCGCCCGCGCGGCCGATCACCTTCATCCGCGAGGACCCCTCCAGGGCCTCCGCCGTCACCTTCGTCGCGCTGCGCACGACCAGGCCGTCGTAGTCGTTGATGATCGCGGCGAGCTCCGCCGGCTTCTGGGGCGGGCGCACGTCCACCTCGATCCCCTCGGCCTTGAAGACCTCGACGCCCTCGTCGCTCAGACTGTCCAGCACCAGCACTCGAAACATAAGCCCATGCCTCCAGCAGGTTGTCGCGGCGCGAACCGCGCCGGAAAGAAAAAAACGGCCCGTGCGCGGCCCGTCGCGGGGGAATTCTCACCACCCGCCCCATAATAAAGGAAAAACTTCTCGATTGTCAACCGCCGCCCCCGAAAAGGTCGTCAAACCCCTTCGGGCCGGGCGGATCCTCCGGCGCCGCGCCCCCGAAAAGCGCGTCGAACCGGCCCCGCGCGTCCCCGCCGGGGCCGGGGGCCGCCCCGGCCTCCGGACGCCGGGAAAACTCGAACTGCTCGCAGAAATTCAGGTGTTTCCGGTCGCCCACCCAGTCCGTCTCGGGGATGGCGCACTGGTTGTGCAGCGCCGGGTTGCGGAAACGGCAGTTGAGGCAGCAGTGGACATAGGCGCCGCACCCGGTGCAGGTCTCCTTGAATCCGGGCTGGGCCGCGGCGCCCTGCCAGACCGCGCCGCACCGGTGGCAACGGGGGGCGGTCTCGGGGGCGGGCGGCGTCATGCGGCCGGAACTCCTATTTCTGGGGCGCTTCCGCCGGAGGCGTCTCCGCCGGGGGGGCCGCCGGGGGGGCCGCCGGGGGGGCCGGAGGCGTCTCCGCCGGGGCGGCCGCCTTCGCGGTGCGTTTGACGTCGTCCTCGCTGCGCTGCACCCAGGTGACCGCCGGCACGTCCGGCAGGGCGAACTCGAGCAGGGTCCAAAGGGCGAGCACCGTGGGGTGGTCGTGGGACGGTCCGGTGTCGGGCTTGTAGCCCCAGCCGCCGTCGGGCCGCTGCGCGGCGGCGACGGCGTCAATCCACTCCTGCTTGACCATGGACCGGAAACCCATGTACTGCAGGAAGGCCATGGACTCGTAGCTGATGTCCTTGTCCGGGCCGTTGCGGGTGATGATCTCCACCATGGCGTTTGCGAACTCGGGGCGCAGCCCCTTGCTGCCCTCGTATGTCCAGGCCACGTTGTTTTCCGTCATCCAGTGAAAGGCCAGGGCGTGGTGCGTCACCGCGTAGTCAAAGATTCCCCCCTTTCCCCGGTTGTCCATCAGCTCGGCGCGCAGACGGGTTACAAAGTCGGGGGGCGGCGGAAACCGGTCGCTGTACAGGCCGACCTCCATGGCTTTCACGAAGTCCCGGGGGGTTTGCGCCGCGTCGCCGGGGTCATGCTGGTGGAAGGGTGTCGCCAGACGCCCGAACTGGGCAATGTCTTGTGTGTTCATCCAGGGCTGGTCTTCCGGCACGTACATGCTCGATATCCTGTAGCGTGTGTGCAGGCCGAACTTGCGCTGGAGATAGTCGAGCACCGTCAGCTGCATCCAGCGGTCCGGGTCGTTGTTCAGCAGCATGTACCACAGCGCCAGGTCTATGTTCTTCGCGTAGGGGCTCGCCTCGTAGGGGCGGGGGTCGCCCGGCCAGGGCCACTCCCCGTCCTTGGGCGCGGAAACGGGGCTGCTGCCGGACCGCGGCACCATCGGAGGCGCGCTGTCCGCCGCGGCCGCGACAAAAAGCGGGAAAAGAACCGCGGCGGCCGCAAAGGCCGCCAGAACACGTGTGCGCATGCTGCATGCTCCTCTTGGTTTTGCCCGCGGGGGCGCCTGCCCCACAGTATACACCGCCGCGCGCGGCGATGAAACCCCGCTGGCGCGGCCGGCCCGTGGGCCGGTATAGTAACGCCCGGAGTCCCCCGAATGCGTACAGACCGGAAAAAGGACCCGTCGCTGCCCCTCTCCCTGCTTCCCTGCCTGGCTCTGATGGGGGGGCTGTCGGTGAATGTCGCCCTGTTCCGAGACGGCGCGTCCGCCGGGCCCAACCAGATCACCCTGCTGCTCTCCGCCGTCTTCGCCGCCGTCCTCGCCAAAGTCTTCCTGGGCCGCTCCTACCGCGATCTGGAGCTGCGGGCCATCCAGTCCATCGTCCTCGCCATGGAGGCCGTCCTGATCCTGCTCATCGTCGGGTGCGTCATCGGCCTGTGGATCCTGTCCGGCGTCGTCCCCACCATGATCGCCCTCGGCGTGCGCTTGATCCATCCCGCCGTGTTCCTGCCCGCCGCCTGCCTCGTGTGCGGCGTTGTGTCGCTGGCCGTCGGCAGCAGCTGGTCCACCATGGGCACCGTCGGCGTCGCCCTCATCGGC
>JAKPUV010000731.1 GCA_029554925.1 Candidatus Hydrogenedentota bacterium
ACGGCCCCCGATCACGTGGTGGTGCAGGACCAGACCCTGCTTCAGAACATCGACGTCACCCGGGGCATGAAACCGGGTGGCTGGGTCCTCCTCAACAGCCCGGTCCTTCCGGAGAACCTGGACCCCTACCGGGGCATGAAACTCGCCTGCGTGGACGCCACCCGGATCGCCTTGCGCCACCTCCTGGGAAGCCGCACCCATCCCATCGTCAATACGGCCATGATCGGCGCCTTCGCCCGGATGCTGGCAATGCCGCCCCTGGAGGCGGCCTGCGGCGCCATCCGTGAAGAGGCCCCTTCAGACCCGGAGGCAAACATCGCCGCCGCCCGGGACGCATACAATGAAGTAATTTTGCATGGTTCGATATCATAGGTGAGGCATATGGAAACACCGACCGCTTTGCAGAACATCCTTTACATGCCCCGGACCTCCGCCACCACGGAAAGCAACAAGACGGGTTCCTGGCGTTTCCTTCGGCCGCGCTACGAGGAAAAGACATCACCTTGCAGCGCCGCCTGTCCGGCGGGGGAGGACATCGCCCGAATCGAGATGCTCATCACCCAGGGGGCCTTCAAAGAGGCCTGGGAGACCATTTTAATGGAAAATCCCCTGCCCGGAGTCTGCGGCCGGGTGTGCTATCATCCCTGCGAGGGCCGGTGCAACCGCCGCGAGTTCGATGACGCCGTGGCCATCCACACCCTGGAACGCTTCCTCGCCGACGCCGCCGCGCGCAATGAAACAAAACCGACGCTGCCGCGCCAACCGGCGACGGGACGGCGGATCGCCATTATCGGCGCCGGTCCCGCCGGACTTGCCGCCGCCTGGTTCCTCAATATCCTGGGCTACGAAACGGAGATCTTCGAGGCCATGCCCGCCGCGGGCGGGATGCTGCGCTGGGGCATCCCCGCCTATCGTCTCCCCGCGGCGGTCCTGAACGGCGAAATCGCCCGCATCGAGGCCCAGGGCGTCCGTATCCGCACCGGCGAGGCCGTCTCGGCCGCCCGTTTTGAAGAAATGCGCAAATCCTACGACGCCCTGTTCCTCGGCTGCGGCTACTGGCGCGACCGGCCCCTGGACATCCCCGGCGCGGCGGGTCCCGGGGTGGAAGACGGC
>JAKPUV010000759.1 GCA_029554925.1 Candidatus Hydrogenedentota bacterium
CGAGGCGAGACTGTCTCAAAACTAGCTTCCGGCATGATTGGCGGCTAGAAGAGCGGATGCCGCGAGTAATTGAGGCTGACTACGATCAGGTCCACCTGTTGCCGCCGACGCTGGAGGAGTGGGTCGGGGCGGATCATCCGGCGAGGTTCGTGAGAGATTTCGTGCGCAGCCTGGAGGTGGGGGCGCTGGGCTTCAGGGAGCCGGCGTTGGGCAACGAGGGTCGCCCGGCCTATTCGGTGGAGCTGATGCTGCGGGTGTGGCTCTACGGTTATCTGGAGAAGGTGCGCAGCGTGCGCGGGCTTGAGCGGGCATGCCGGGAGCGGATGGGGTTCGTGTGGCTCTGCGGCAACCGGGCCCCGGACCACAACTCGCTGTGGCGTTTCTGGAACGCGAACCGGGCGGCGCTGCGGGCGCTGTTCAAGCGGACGGTGAAGGTGGCGCTGGAGCTGGATCTGATCGGTCTGGTGGTGCAGGCGCTGGACGGGACGCGGATCCAGGCGCATTGCTCCGGGCGTGGGCGGCACGACAGGGCGGCGCTGGGCAAGGCGCTGGGCCGGCTCGACGAACTGCTCGCGGAACGCGAGGCGGCACTGGAGCGCGGGGAAGGAGTCGCCGGGGCGCGGGGGACGGAACGCTACGGCGGATTCAGCGCGGAGCAGTTGAGGGGGGCGCTGGCCAGGGTGGAGGCGGGGGAGGCCCGGCACGTGCATCCCGGGGAGCCGGAGGCCCGGCGGATGAAGTGCGACGGGCGCAACCGCTTCGGGTATAACGCGCAGGCGGTGGTCGACGGGGCCGGGCAACTGATCGTGGCCGCGGAGGTGGTGGCGGAGGCCACGGACGCGGCCCAGCTCGGCCCGATGATGGCGCTGGCCGAGGAGACGCTCCGGGGGGCCGGGGCCGGCCAGGCAACGCCGACGACGTTGGCCGACGGGGGCTATGCCAGCGGCGGGAACTTCGCCCGGGCGCAGGCCGAGGGCCGCGAGGTGCTGGCGCCCATGCCCCCGGCGTCCAAGAACAGCGGGGGCGACCCATTTCACGCCAGCCGTTTTGAGCATGACGCGGGCCGCGACGTGGTCCGCTGCCCGGGCGGGCGCGAACTGCCGTTTCGCCGACTCAGGAAACGGCGCGGGGCGACGGTCAGGGAATACCGCAGCGCGGCGGTCTGCGCGGGTTGCCCGCTGCGCCCACACTGCACCGCGGACCGCCATGGCCGCAGCATCGAGATCGCGCCATGGCAGGACGCGCTCCGGCGGCACCGCGACAAGATGGGCAGAGCCGAGAACGCCGCGCTCTACAGGAGACGCCCGGGCATCATCGAACCGGTCTTCGGGTGGATCAAGGCGGCGATGGGCTTCAGGCGGTGGACGGTGCGGGGCCTGGAGCGGGTGCGCACGCAGTGGGCCATGCTTTGCACGGCGCTCAACCTGCGGGCGATCTACCGCGAGTGGGTCGCGCGCCTAAAGCGTGCGGCGAACTCGGGCAACGCCGCAATCATCCCCGCCTAGAGTCGGCCCATAACGCCACAAATAGGCGGCCATCGGTTCCACCAGGCAATCCCACCGATGCGTCCACACCGCAACTCAAAAAGGGGCGATCAAAGCCAGCCCATGCCTTTGACACCCCTGGGTTTTGAGACACACTCAGGCCGCGGGCCCTCCCAGCATCCCAGCGTCCGGCGCACGGGAGGGATGCCGGCCTCGGCGTCCGCGTCCCACCAGCCCGCATCCCACCAGCGCACGCATCACACGGCACCTGGGCCGA
>JAKPUV010000780.1 GCA_029554925.1 Candidatus Hydrogenedentota bacterium
GAACGTACCGGCATGAAGGACGGCGCGGTGAAGACGGGGGATGCATCCGCCCCGTGCATTGCGCCGCGCGCCTTCCGCGGAGTATTGTTCTGGCATGGGATGGACACCGCCGAAGCCTTTTGAGTGGAACCACTGCGGCACGTGCGGCGCGCCGCTGCGGCCCGCGCATGACGGGGAGCGGGAGCGCCCCTGGTGCCGCGACTGCAACCGCTTCTACTACAGCAATCCCGTGCCCGCGTGCTGTGTCCTCGTGGAGGACGGCGCGGGCGGGCTGCTCTTTGTGCGGCGGGCGGTGGAGCCCGCGCTGGGGCGCTGGAGTCTGCCCGGCGGGTTCATGGAGGCCGGAGAGCGCGCCGGGGAGTGCGTTGCCAGGGAACTGGAGGAGGAGACCGGTCTGATAGCCGAGTCCTGCCGCATCCTGGGCACCGGTGCGGGCCACAATGCCCTTTCCGGGCATGTGCTTGTGCTGGGCTTTATCGTGGAGCACTGGCGGGGCACGCCGCACGCGGGAAGCGATGCCCTGGACCTCGCCTTCCTGAACCGCGACGCGCGTCCGGAGGTGCCCTTCACGGCCCACCGCGAACTGCTGGCCTGCTACGACGCCCTGCGGGGCCGCGCCGCCGCCGGGGACTGAGTCCCCGCCACCGCCAGGCCTTCCTGTCTTCCCCCTTCGTGCCCCCCCGGCGCCCGCGGCGGGGTGCGCGCCCCCCATCGGATACCTCCCGCGCGGGTGTCCGTCGGAAAAAAGAATCCGGCCGCCGGAAGATCCGGCGGCCGGAGAAAGACTCAGAGGGGAAGGGTTACTTCCTGCGGCGAATGCCAACCGCGCCGGCCAGGGCGCACGCGCCCGCCAGCAGGGCCAGACCCATGCCGCCGGCGACGGGCAGGCTGCCCGCCGGCAGAATCGTCAGCACGGCCGGATCGGTCAGGAACACGGTGGCCTTGTCCGGGATGTTGACCTCGCAGCTGTAGGAGCCGGAGTCGGACATCGCGACCGGGGAGAAGGCCAGCGAGGAGGCGGTGGCGTCGGCGATGGGGCTGCCGCCCTTGAACCACTGGTAGGTCGAACCCGCGCCGCTGATGCCGTTGAAGCCGATGCGCAGCGTCACATTCGCGCCCTCTTCGAACTTGCCGGCGCCGGTGATGAAGGCAAGGTTCGGGGGGGTCTGGGTCGGGTCAAGCTGGGCCGCGATCGTCGCCGCCGGTCCCTGAGACTTGAAGTAATTGTACTCCTTGCGGTTGGAGGCGCC
>JAKPUV010000787.1 GCA_029554925.1 Candidatus Hydrogenedentota bacterium
CCGTTGGTCTGCACATTGAGGTTGCCGCGCCACACCTCGCTGCACGCGGTGCGCCGGGTGCAGGGACGGAACCCGAGGTCCATGACCGTGGTGACCTTGATCCCCTCCACGATGTCCTCCCACCCGCTCCAGGCGTTCTGGATCCTGTCGCGGTTGCCCGGATGCATCACCATGGAGAGTTTGAGGGCCATGCCGGGGCGCCGTTTGGCGGCGAAGGCCCGCACGTTTTCGCGAACCCGCTCCAGGTCTATCCCCCGGTGCTCGCGGGCGGTCTCCGCGTCAGGCTCCATCGAGATGCTCAGGGAGTCCAGGGGCGACGCGGCCAGGGCCTCGGCGCGCTCGCCGCTGAGGAGGGTCCCGTTGCTGTACATGGTCGCGCGCCGTCCCGACGCGGCCGTGTAGGCGATCATTTCGCACAAGCGGGGGTGCAGCAGGGGCTCCCCGACACTGCCGAAGGTCACGGTCTCCACCGTGTCCGGCGCCTCGTCCACGGCCTTGCGGAAAAGGTCCCACTCCATCAGGCGCGGGCGTTTCCCCGCGAGCCCCTCCTCCAGCACGCCCCAGCAGTACCCGCACTTGAGGTTGCAGCCAAAAACCGGCTCCACCCCCAGCGTCACCAGCGCGGCCACCCGCGGGCGGCCGAGGCGGTAGTTGAGCATGTTGCGGGCGACCAGCCAGAGCGTGCGCGGCCGGCGCACCTTTTCATATATCCAGTCCGCCTGCGTGGTGTCGCCGTAGAAGACACGCGCGCCGAGCCGGATGGAGGACCAGACCAGGCGTTCGGAAAGACTCATGGGGCATCCTGTCATTTTCATTCCCGCGCGGCGCGCGGGGCCGTGTCCTGTGCGTTCAACACCGCCCGGACCCCGTCCGCGATTCTAACACAAACCCGCGCCCCGCGCTGGACCCGGCCCGCCCCCGGGGGCTAAAATGCCGCCTCCGGCCGGAAACCCGCCGGGGGGACGCGCGCATGATCGGAAGACTGGAACTGCTTGGCATCGCCGTGGGGCTCTCCATGGACGCCCTGGCGGTGGCCGTGGCCACCAGCGTCCTCCTGCGCCGGGTGGACGGCCACCAGCTGTTCCGGCTGTCGTTCCATTTCGGACTGTTCCAGGCCCTGATGCCGGTCATCGGCTGGGCCCTGGGCTCCCTCGCCGCCGATCACATCCGCGACTACGACCACTGG
>JAKPUV010000818.1 GCA_029554925.1 Candidatus Hydrogenedentota bacterium
TTCCGGCGTCTTCCAGGGCTTTCCCGAGATGCAGCCAGCAGGACGCGGAGTCCGGGTGCGCTCCGGTCATCCTGGTCCATTCCGCCACGCGGCCCGCCGGGTCGTTCATCGCCCGGTAGACCTCGTCCACCAGCCGGCTGGTGGCGCGCCCTTCCGGGTGGTCCCGCAGCACCCCCAGGTAGAGCTGCAACGCCGCCCCATAGTCTCCCTGCCCCGCGCGCGCCTGGCCGAGCATCACCTCATGCCAGCGTTCCTGGGGGTCCAGCTCCCGGGCTTCCTGGAACAGCGGGATCGCCTCCTGCCATTGGCGGGTGTTGAGCAGGTCTTGCCCCCTTCTTCCCAAGACACGGGCCAGCATGGGGCGGAGCTCTTTGAGGACAGCCTGGTCCGCGTTGCCGTTTGTGGCTGCCAGACTGCGCCGGTAGCTTTCCTCCGCCTCCGCCAGCCTTCCCTTGTCCTCGCAGGCGCGGCCGTGGAAAAACTGCACCGCGGCCCGGCCCGGATGACGTTCCAGCATCTCCGTCCAGAAGGCGAGGCACCCGTCTTCCGGATCCTTTCGGCGCACGATGTTGTCCATCAGGGAGGCCGCGGGAACCTCGAATTTCGGAACACTTAGGGCCGTCTGCAACACGGGGAGCGCCAGGTCGGGCAGACCTTCCTCCACGAGTCTGAGCGACAGGAGCACGGGATCATCCTGCTGGTTACCGGGACCGGCTCCGGGGGACAGGCGCGCGAGCAGATCCGCGTCTGGTCTGCCGGCGGGCACCGGGGTTTCCCAGTCGCCCCGCGCGCACCGGTCAGCGACCGCCTCGGGGGAGGTGAAAGGCTCATACACCATGCGGCTGCGGTGACGGTAGGTGCGGCCGACCTGGGGGTTCCGGAGTATCCACTGCCAGTCCCATGCCGGGCATCTCGTGTCGCCACCCCAGTTCCACAGGGAGAAGCGCGTGGCGGGCGCGTCATCAAACATCATGATGAGGGCCATGACGTCGTCCCGGGTTTCCGGAAAGCCGTCACCGTCCACCAGCCCGTAATAGAAGGGGGCGGAGAAGCGTTTCTCGGGGGAGGTGGCAAGGTTAAAGTAGGCGCTCTCGTCGTCCTGCGGTGTCGGGGGCTGCCCCTGAAACGCGACGGTGCCCGTTTCGATCCCCCCGCCCTCCTTCTCCTCGCCGAAAGCGGACCATCCTCCGGGGCCCTGGAAATGGATCCTGCGGTCGAGGGCCTTCTGGAGGTAACTGGCCCACATGAACGCGATGTATCCCCGGGGCCATTCCCTCTTTCTGGGGGTGGCCTCAAACGTCATGTCGATTGCCCCCCCCCCGGAAAACACATAGTCCATGCGGCAGTCAAGCGCCCAGGACGACGCGTGCGCGGGCCATGTCACGGCCACTTCGGACAGCGACGCGACGTCTATGCGCATCTCGTCATATCTGGGCGTGTGGTACCCCCTTCCCGAGTCTTTCGACGCCCCGTTCATGATATGCTCAAAATTGAGGTTGTTTGCCTGGAAAACGGGCGAAAACGGGTGGCTCCTGTGACTGAGTTTGGTGATGCCCGCGCCCCAGCAGAATCCGGAGAACGGCGTCGCGCTGAACCATCCGAACAGGTCGCCCCCCGCCATGACAACATGGAACGCGGGGGCGTCGCGCTCTGAGACGATGACGGGAGGGGGGGGCTCCGGCACCCCTTCGCCCTCTCCGCTGAAAGCGGCCGTTACCGTGGCATCGCCAGAAAGCGTGACAGTGACGCGCTCTCCGCGCCCCTGGACGGGGCCGGACCACACGGGATGGCGCCCTTCCGCCTCCGGGAGGGCCTGCAGCATCACAACATCCCCCCTGCGAAAGCTGTACACGCCGGGCGGCGGCAGCACCCTTCCTTCCGCGGCGGAACCTTCCTGCAGCAGGCGGAGAGTCACAGGCTGGCGCTCAAAGACTGCCGTGATGCGGCGGATACTGTTTAGTTCCAGATCCAGGACGGGGATTGCCGGATCGGCGTTCCCGGGAACGTCCCCCGTCCAGCGGCCAAATGTGGAGTTGCGGTCGGGCGTCGCAATCAACCGCACCCTGGCCCCCTCGGGATACTCCACAACCTGTCCGGGCGGCCAGGTCGCGGCGGGGTCCACCGCGCCGTTTCCGGGCCCGCTCTTGAGCAGCACCATCCCGCAGCGGGGCGCCGCGGCTGCGGCAACCGCGCAATGGAGTGCCAGTGCGATCTGGAAAATGGTCTGACATCGCATGAGGGGATACTATACGGACCGTTTGACGCGGACACAACTCCGGGCAGCCCTTCGGATGGCCCGGGCGTTTGCATTGTGTCCGGCGAATAGGGGGGCAAATCAGGGCTTGACATGCCGCCCTGATTTTGTCAGAATCCTCTAATGCGGACACTTGCCAATGACAGGCGCGCTGGTTTCCGCCGACAGGCGCACGGTTTGTCTTGCGATCAGGGCTTGGCACCGAGGGCAGGCTGCCCAAACAAATAGAGAGGCTGGCAACATGAAGAAGACGCTGGTGGTTCTCCTGGGGGTTCTTTTGGGGTTCTGGTCTGCGGGCGCCTCCGCCGCTCCGGGGGGCACACTGGTGCCCGACACCACGCTTGAGGCCGCCATTGAGGCTGTTATCGGGGACGACGGCGTGGCCGGCGCGGTGGATACTGAGTGGCTGGTGGGGACTGGGGCGGGATATGCCGGTCCTGCCGACGGCCTGACCATTCTCGGGCTTGTGAACACGGGGACGGCATAGAAATCGCCCCCCTGGAGGGGGTGGCCGACCTCACGGGCCTGGAGGACGCGGCCAACTTTCAGGGGCTGTTCACCATCAATTCGGAGGTGGCGAGCTATGCGCCGGTCGCCGGATTGGACAGCCTCATCGCGCTCGGCGTCATAGACGGCGGATTCGGCGACGCGCAACTGGCCGAGGTCATGGCCGGCTCCGCGAGCCTGATGGTGTTCTTTCTCGCCAACCTCGGCGGGGCGACGCCGAACACCATGACCCAGACCGGT
>JAKPUV010000825.1 GCA_029554925.1 Candidatus Hydrogenedentota bacterium
TTCCAGAGCGAGACCGTCCGTAACGTAGACGCGGCATCTTGCCGCGTTCCTTGGGCCAACGAAAACCCCAGGAACGCGGCAAGATGCCGCGTCTACGATTTGCCACCACCGGATCACCGCATGGGCGCCGCTTGCCGCGCCCTCTTTCGGCGGTTATGCACTTCTCTCCCGCGCGGGCTTCAAGATGTTCCCCGGGATATGGTATGCTCTGGACTTCTTTTTGCGGTGAACAGGCAGTCATTTCCGGGGCCCGCCAAGGCCCCTTTCACAGGCGACATCATGGGCATTCTGGATTCCATTAACTGTCCGCAGGACGTGAAGGCGCTGGCCCCCCAGCAGCTTCCGGCGCTTGCGGAGGAGCTGCGTCGGCGGATCATTGATACGGTGAACCGGAACGGGGGGCATCTGGCCTCGCCGCTGGGGGTGGTGGAGCTGACGCTGGCGCTGCATTACGTCTATGACGCGGCGGCGGACCGGATCATCTGGGACGTGGGGCACCAGTGCTATGCCCACAAGCTGCTGACGGGGCGGCGGGACGCCTTTGACACGCTGCGGAAGAAGGGCGGCCTCAGCGGGTATCCGAAACTGTCGGAGAGCGCCATGGACGCCTTCGGCACGGGGCACAGCTCGACGTCCATCTCGGCGGCGACGGGCCTGGCCATCGCGCGGGACCGGCGGGGGGAGAAGCACCGGGTGGTGGCCCTCATCGGCGACGGCGCGATCACGGGCGGCATGGCCTTTGAGGCCCTCAGCCACGCGGGGCACCTGGGGCTCGACATGCTGGTGGTGCTCAACGACAACAAGATGTCCATCTCGCCGAACGTGGGCGGGCTCGCGCATTACTTCAACCGCATCATCACGGCGGGCCCGTACAAGCGGGCGAAGCAGGATGTGGGCAGCTATGTGAAGGCCCTGGTCGGCGACCGGATGACGCGGCGCATCCAGGACCTGGAGAAGTCCGTCAAGGGCTTCATCACGCGCGGCGGGCTCTTTCAGGAGCTGGGATTCAACTACATCGGCCCGGTGGACGGGCACGACCTTCCGCTGCTCATCGAGCTGCTGACGCGTGTCAAGACCATTCCCGGCCCCGTCTTCCTCCATGTCGTGACGGAGAAGGGCAAGGGCCTCCAGGCCGCAGAGCGGGACCCCCTGGCCTTCCACGGCGTGACGCCGAACTGCATCAAGACGGACGCGGGCGAGGGAGATGCCGTGCCCGCGAAAGTGGAGGCCGCGCCGCCCGCCAAGATTACGTTCACCTCGGCCTTCTCCGCCGCCGTGCTGGAGGCCGCCGCGGAGGACGAGCGGGTCTGCGCCATCACGGCGGCCATGCCCACGGGCACGGGGCTGGGCGCGTTTTCGGAGCGGTTTCCGGACCGCTTCTTCGACGTGGGCATCTGCGAGCAGCATGCCGTGACCCTGGCCGC
>JAKPUV010000864.1 GCA_029554925.1 Candidatus Hydrogenedentota bacterium
CTCAACCGCCAACTGCTGGCCCTGGACTCCACACTGGGCAGGCCGAAGGCGGAGGTGGCGCTGGACCGCCTGCGCGACATCAACCCGGAGGCCCGGGGAGAGGCCCGGGTGCTGTTTGTGGACGAGGGGAATGTGGCCGCCTTGCTGGAGGGCTTTGACGGGTGGGTGATTGACGCGATAGACGCCGTGCCCTCCAAGGTGGCGCTGGTGCGGCAGGCGGTGGTGCGGGGACTGCCCGTGGTGTCGTGCATGGGCGCGGCGGGCAAACTGCGCACTGACCGCATTCAGACGGCGGACATCTCCGAGACCCGGGTGTGCCCGCTGGCACGGGCGGTTCGGCAGGGGCTTCGGGCCTGCGGCATTCACCGGGGGGTGCGCTGCGTCTTCTCGGACGAGTCCCCCACGGGGCCGGACGGGCAGACCAAGGGCCCGCGCATGGGCACCCTAGCCCCGGTGACGGCGGCCTTTGGTCTTGCCGCCGCCGGCGAGGTCCTCCGGGGCATTCTGGCGGCCGGCTGATCCCGGCGCCGGTCAGCCCTGCGGCGTCTCGGCGAAGGCGAACCCGGTGAGGAGCACGCGCTCCTCCTGCTCCGCCTGCGCCAGATCGATCCTGGCGATCTTCAGCATGGCGGCGATGTCGTCTTTCACGCTGTCGAGCAGCGGGAACGCGGCGGGGGAGCAGGAGAAGGCCGCAAAGTCCAGGGGGGCGGCCATGCTCTTGCTGGCCTCGGTCTTCACCTTGCGGACGAGGTCCAGCGTCTCCACGGTGAGCGGCCACAGTTCGGGGGCGTCGGGCGGGGCTGCGGCGGCCAGCTCGGCGACGGACGGCCAGGGGCTCTTGTGGACGGACGGGTGCATGTCCGGATCCCCGGCATAGGCCCACTGCCACACCTCCTCAGTGATGAAGGGCACGAAGGGGGCGAGCAGGCGGAGCAGGGCGCGGTGGACGGCGCGCAGGGTGGCGCAGGCCGACAGGCGGCCGGGGGTCAGCGCCTCCTCGTAGGTGCGGCCCTTCGCCAGCTCCAGATAGTTGTCGCAGAAGGTGCGCCAGAAGAAGTCCTCCGTCAGGCTGAGAGCCTGGGCGTAGTCGAACTCCTGGAAGGCCTGGGTGGCGCGCTCGACCAGCGGGCGCAGCTCGGCGATGACGGCGCGGTCCGCCGCCTCGGTGATCTTGTCCGCCCCCAGTTCCGAAGCCGGGACCCCTTCCGGGAAACGCCCCAGCACGAACTTGCCCGCGTTGAAGAGCTTGGTGCAGAGCTTGCGGCCCACCTTGAACACCTGCTCGTCGTAGGCCGTGTCCACGCCTAGCCGCGCGCGCGCGGCCCAGTAGCGCACGCTGTCCGCGCCGTACTGGTCAATGAGCGGCTCGGGCGTGATGACGTTGCCGCGGCTCTTGGACATCTTTTTGCGGTCGGGGTCGAGGATCCAGCCGCTGATGACCACGTTGCGCCAGGGAATCTCGCGCTCGTGCATCCAGGCCTTCACGATGGTGTAGAAGGCCCAGGTGCGGATGATTTCGTGGCTCTGCGGGCGGATGTCCATGGGGAACACGCGCCGGTGGCGCTCCGGCTGGTCCACCCAGTGGCTGGCGATCTGCGGCGTGAGCGAGCTGGTCGCCCAGGTGTCCAGAACGTCCGGGTCGCCGAAGAAGCCGCCCGGCTGGTTCCGCTGCTCCTCCGCATAGCCGGGGGGCGGGGTGTCGAGCGGGTCCACCGGCAGGTCCTCCAGACGCGGCAGGACCGGCTGGTCATAGCGGCGTTCGCCGTCCTCATCAATCTTGTACCAGACGGGGATGGGCACGCCGAAGAACCGCTGGCGGCTGAGGCACCAGTCGAGGCCGAGGCCCTCCACCCAGTGCTCGTAGCGCTTCTGCATGTACTCCGGGTGCCACTGGATCTTGCGGCCCTGCGCCAGCAGCTCCTCTTTTTTGTCCATGATGCGGATGTACCACTGCCGCGCCGGGATCAGCTCCAGCGGCCGGTCGCCCTTCTCGAAGAACTTGACCGGGTGCGTGATCTCCTTCCGGGGGCGGTCAATCACGCCCTCCGCCGCCTCGGCGATCTCCACAATGGCCGCCTGCGCCTTCTTGGCGGGCAGCCCCTCCAGCTGCGCGTACACCGCGTTCGCCGCGTCCGGGTTCAGGCTCTTGAAGCCCGTGGACCCGTCGGCGGAGAAGGTGACCGGGGCGAGCCGGCCGTCGCCCCGCAGGATCTGGCGCAGGGGCAGGCCGTTGTCGCGCCACCAGTCCACGTCCGTCTGGT
>JAKPUV010000865.1 GCA_029554925.1 Candidatus Hydrogenedentota bacterium
TGGGACCGGTGACGCGCCAGTTCCACGGAGGTGTGCACCATGGCCGGCCGGGTGACCTGCGCGCAGAACAGGGACTGGAACACCGCCATGCGCAGGATCGCGTGCACCGCGGGCGGAAGCTCGTCGAGGGGCTGGTGGCACAGCCCGGCGAGCACATGGTCGCACAGCAGGCGGTGCCGTACCGTTCCGTAGACGAGCTGGGTCATAAAACGCCGGCCCCGGTCGGCGACGGGACGCCGCCGGAGGGTCTTGTCAAGGGAAACATCAAGATGCACGCCCCGCTCAAACACGCGCAGGAGGACATCCACCGCCGCGTCGCGCACCGGATCAATCGGCATCGGGGATGTCCTCAAAGCGCTCCCCGGGACGGATGGCGTGACCGCGCAGGAAGTCCGCCATGTCCAGCGGTTTTTTGCCGGGTGCCTGAAACCGGAGCACGGCCAGCGCGCCCTCGCCCGTTGCCACGAGAATGCGGTCGCGCTCCACCCCGGTCACGGTCCCGGGGGCGGCGGAGCCGTCCGCCGCCTCGACGCGGGTCGCCAGAATCCGGCAGACCTGCCCGTTGTACAGGGTCTGCGCGGCGGGCCAGGGCACACAGGCGCGCACCCGGTTGTGAATCCGCCAGGCGGGGCCGGCCCAGCGGATGAACCCGTGGGATTTCCGGAACATCTTGCAGTAGGTGACCCGTTCCGGGTCCTGCGGCGTGAAAACCGCGGTCCCGTCCAGAACCCGGTCCATGGCGGCGGGCATCATTTCCGCAGCCATCGCGGCGAGCCGTCTGGTGAGCTCTTCGGCGGTCTCCTCCGGAAACACGGGCGTCCGCCGCTGCTCCAGCAGTTCCCCGGAGTCCATCTCCAGCGTCATGCGCATGATGGTCACGCCGGTCTCCGTGTCCCCCTCCAGGATGGAGGTCTGGATGGGGGAGGGGCCCCGCCACCGGGGCAGCAGACTGGGATGCACATTAAGCCAGCCAAGGGGCGGGATGTCCAGCAGCACCTGCCTCACCAGCCGGCCGTAGGCGGCGACCGCGCACATGTCAGGGCGCAGCTCCCGCAATTCCGCCACGAACGCCTCCGTGTTCGGCGTCTCGGGCTGAAGGACGGGAATGCCGCGCTCCGCCGCCCAGACCTTCACAGGCGGGGGCGCCGGGCGGCCGCTGCGGCCCTTGGGCCGGTCCGGCTGGCAGACCACCGCCACCACCCCGTGCCGGGCGTGGACCGCGTCCACAATGGGCACCGCGAGGTCCGGGGTTCCGAAGAAGACGGTGCGCACTCAGCTGATTCCCGGAATGTCGTAGCCGCCGGTCAGGTCGCGCATGCGCTGCTGCACATACTCCTGCGCCGTCTTGATAGCCGAATTGACCGCCGCCTGCACCATGGCCGCCAGCTCCTCCGAGTGCTCCGGCGAGACCAGCTCCGGGCTGATGACCAGGGATTCAATCTCCATGGCGCCGGTGACCACCACCCGGACCGCGCCGCCCAGCGCCTCCCCCTCGAAACGCTGACCGGCCAGCTCCGCCTTCATCTCCTCAATGCGCTTGCGCATGTCCAGCGCCTGCTGGAGCAGCCCGCCCATTTTCGCCAAATCGCCCAGTCCGCGAAGCATAGAGGTTCCTTTCCGGTTGCATGGACCCCCTAGTATACCACCCGGACGGGCGCCCGGACCCCTAGAGGAAGGAGGAGGGGGTGTTCACCTCGGCGAATCGGTACCCCTCGCCGCCGACCTGCGAGAA
>JAKPUV010000873.1 GCA_029554925.1 Candidatus Hydrogenedentota bacterium
GCCGGTCCCGAGAGCAGCAGCCCCAGACGCAGGGGCTCGTCCGCCAGGTCCTGTCCCGCCACCGGCAGGTACACCGGCCCGATCTCAAAGGCCGCCAACCGGGCGTTGCCCCGCTTGTGGTTGGTCTCAGCGTTGGCCAGAAGCCCAGGAATCAGGCTGGTCCGCATGCCCGCGTGGTTCTCGCTGAGGGGGTTTTGCAGGAGGACCATCTCCCCGCAATACCCGCCCAGTCCCAAGCGCTGGACCGCCGCCGGGGAGCTGAAGGTCCAGTTGTAAAACTCCGACAACCCCCTGCTCACCAAGCACTTGCGAAGAAGGGACACCTTCTTCTCGTGCGGGGCGAACACCTCCTCCGACTGGCGGACACGGGGAATGGTCGCGGGAACACGGTCATACCCGTAGAACCGCACGATTTCCTCGATGAGGTCGGTCTCCATCTTCAGGTCATGGCGCCACGAGGGCACCCTCACGGTGATCCCGTCCGCGTTCTCTTGCTCCACTTGGCACCCCAGCCGTTCCAGAATGGTGCGCTGCTCGCGCGCGGGCACCGCCATGCCCAGAAACGCATCGGTCCGCGCGGTGCGTAGGGCAATGCTGCGGGACGCGGGTTTCGTCGGGTATTCGTCAATGACCTCCTCCCGCACCGTGGCCCCCGCCAGTTCGCACATCAGCGCGGCGGCGCGGTCAATGGCGTACCGGGCCATTTCGGGGTCGCTTCCCCGCTGGAAATGCTGGGCGGCCTCTGTGACCAGGCCGAGTTTCCGGGCGGTCCGCCGCACCGACGCAGGCTTGAACACGGCGCTTTCGAGGAGGATCCGGGTGGTCCCGTCCCCCACTTCGCTGTCCGCGCCGCCCATGACGCCGGCCACGGCCTGGGGGTTCTTCGCGTCCGCAATGACCAGCATGTCCGGTTCCAAGGCGCGTTTCATGCCGTCCAGCGTGGTGATGGCCTCGCCGGGGGCGGCGGTGCGCACCACGATCCGGTTCTCCGCCAGCAGGTCGAAATCGAAGGCGTGTAGCGGGTGGCCGGTCTCCAGCAGGACGTAATTGGTGATGTCCACGATGTTGCTGATGGGGCGCTGTCCGGCGGCGATGAGGCGCTGGGCCATCCACAGGGGCGACGGGCCGACCTTCACGTTCTCGAGGATGCGGGCCATGTAGCGCGGGCAGGCGTCCGTGTCCTCAATCCGGACGGACGAAACCTCGGCGGCCTTTCCCCCCTTCTCCTCCAGCGCCACGGCGGGAACGCGCAGTTCCTTCCCGTAATAGGCGGCCAGTTCCCGGGCCACGCCGATCATGCACGCCCAGTCGCCCCGGTTCGGCGTAACCTCAATCTCCACAACCACATCGTTGAGTCCCAGGTACTCCTTGGCGTCCATGCCGAGGGGGGCGTCCTCCGGCAGGATCATGAGGCCCGAGTGGTCCTCGCCGAGGCCCAGCTCGCGGGCGGAGCACATCATGCCCTGCGACTCGACGCCGCGCATCTTGCGCTTGCCGATGGCGAAGCCGCCGGGCAGGGTCGCGCCGATGACGGCCGCGGGCACCCGGTCCCCCGGCCTCATGTTCTTCGCGCCGCACACGATCTGGAGGGGCGTCTCCCCCGCCGTGTCCGTGCGGCACACGACCAGGTTGTCGGCGTCGGGATGCGGGTCAATGCTCAGGATCTGCCCGATGACCACGCCGGAAATCTCCTTTCCGGGCTCGGTCACCTTCTCAATCTCGAGGCCCAGCATGGTCAGGCGCTCGCAGAGCTCCTCCACCGACACGTCCAGGTCCACATAGTCCTTCAGCCAGTTCAGCGAGATCTGCATGGTCAGAATTGCTCCACGAAACGGGTGTCGTTTTCATAAATGTGGCTGATGCTGCCAATGGCGTGGCGGACCATGGCGATGCGGTCCAGCCCCAGCCCGAAGGCGAATCCGGAATAGCGCTCGTAGTCGTAGTTGACGGCGCGGAACACCTCCGGGTGCACCATGCCGCAGCCCAGCACCTCCAGCCAGCGGCTCTTGACCGCGCCGGTCTGGCGGTCCACGGCGGTCCAGAGGATGTCCATCTCCGCCGACGGCTCCGTGAAGGGGAAGAAATGGGGCCGGAACCGGATCTGCGTGTCGGGCCCGAAAAAGGCCTGCACAAACTTCATCAGGGTGCCCTTCAGGTCCGTGAAGGTGACCCCCTCGTCCACCAGCAGCCCCTCGAGCTGGAAGAACATGGGGCTGTGGGTGGCGTCGTTGTCCACGCGGTAGACCCGCCCCGGCACCACCACGGCCACCGGCGGCTTGGCCCGCTCCATCACCCGGATCTGCACCGGGGATGTCTGCGTGCGCAGCACCACGCCCGGCTTCACGAAAAAGGTGTCGTGCGAGTCGCGGGCCGGGTGGTCCGACGGCGTGTTCAGGGCGTCGAAGTTGTAGTACTCCGACTCGATGTCCGGCCCCTGGGCCACCTGGAACCCCATTTCCGAGAAGATGCCGACAATTTCCCCCGCCACCTGGTTCAGCACATGCGTGTGCCCCAGCGGGAACCCGGTCCGGCCGGGCAGCGAGAAGTCGCAGGCGGACTCCACGGCGCGCCGGGCCTCGGCCTCCCCTTCCAGCGCGGTCTTCCGCGCGTCCAGGGCCTGCGAGAGGGCGTCGCGGGTCTCGTTGGCGGCCTGCCCGGCCGCCGGACGCTCCTCGGCGGGGAGGGCCGCGAGGCTCTTCAGGATTTCGGTGATCTGCCCCTTGCGGCCGAGGAACCGCACGCGGATGTCCTCCAGGGCCTTCAGGTCGTCGCACCCGGCAATGACGCCCAGGGCGTCCTGCCGAAGCTCATTCAGGCGTTCTTTCATGTCCTCTTTCAAATCCTTGCAAGTAATTGGTTTATGCAAAACGGGATACCCCGTTTACACGCCCTCAAACAGCGCGCGCCCGACGCGCACCTGGGTCGAGCCCTCCTCGATGGCGGTCTCGAAGTCGTCCGTCATGCCCATGGAGACTTCCGGGAGGCCGTGCGCGTCCGCCAGCCGTTTCAACCCGGAGAAGCACTGCCGGAGCGTCGTCTCCGGCGCGCCGAACGGCGCCATGGTCATCAGTCCCTCGATGCGCAGCCGGTCAAACCCGCGCAGGGTGTCCCACTGCGCCGCGAAGGTCGCCGGGGTGAACCCGTGCTTGGACTCCTCGCCCGACACGTTCACCTCCACCAGCACGCGGAGGATGCGGTTCTGCTCCTCGCAGCGCTTCTGGAGGGCCTCCGCCGCCTTCACCCGGTCCAGCGCGTCAAAACACGCGCAGTGCGCGGCCACTTCCGGGGCCTTCCGCGTCTGGAGCGGGCCGATGAGGTGCCACACAATGTCCTCCGGCGCCTCCAGCACCTTCGGCACCGCCAGCTCCACCCGGTTCTCCGCCATCTCCCGCACCCCCAGCCGGTGCAGTTCCCGGATTTCCGCCATGCCGACGGTCTTCGTGACCGCGACCAGGCGCACCGCGTCCGCCGGACGCCCGGCCCGCGCGGCCGCGGCGCGGATCCGGTCCTGAATCCGCCGCAGGTTGTCGGAAATGGCGTTCAAATTCAAGGGAGAAACCCTTCCGGGGAAAACGGGAAGACGCACAGGGAAGGTAAGAATAATCCGCAGGGCCGGAGCGGTGCAACTTTGGCGGCGGCGGCGCGCGTTGTGGACGAAGTGGACGGTGTGGACGAAGTGGACAGCACGCGCGCGGAGCGCGCCGTGGAGTGCGGCAGCTTGCTGCCGCCTTTCTTCGCGCGGGCTTGCCCGCGCGGGCGGTACTCCGGCCTACTTCTCCGGGGCCAGCCCGCAGGCCCAGGCGGTGCCGCGCCGGAAGAGCTCTCCGACGGCAGCCGGCGCATAGGCGGCCCCGTTGTGGCCGAGCACACAGTGAAACACCCGGAGCCCCGGCGTGTCCACGGTGAACGCGATGGGATATTCCTTCCCGTCCACCTTGCTTACGGCGTCGCACAGCACATGAATGGGTGTCGTTCCGTCGAGGCAGGTGTACAGCTCGTCCGTGGTCTGGAAATCCTTCATGCCCTGGACCAACGGATGGGCCGCATCCCGGACGCGCACGGTGAACTCCCCGTGGGGATCGTGGGCGCGGAAGGCGGGGTTCCAGACCCGGCCCGCGGTGGTGACAAAGTCCGGCCATTCCTGAAAGGCGCCGCACGCGAAATGGGTCAGCACCACGCCGCGCCCGCTCTCCGCGTACCGGCGCAGCCGCTCCCCTTCCACCGCCCCCATCGGGATGTTTTCCGCGTAGTTCTTGAAATGCACCACCACGGCGTCAAAGGCCGGCAGCAGCGAGGAGCCCACCGTCGCCGGGCTCTCGCAGACATAGGTCTCCAGCCGGTTGTCGGCGCGCATCACCTCCACGAACGCGCGGCTGGTCTCGGGCCACGGATGTCCCGGATAGTCCTCCCCCGTCACCACCAGCACCCGCTTCTTCGCCGCGCCCTCCGGTTTTGGACGCCCCAGCAGCGCTACCTCGCCCAGGGCGGGAACGGCGCCGTTTTCCCCGGCGCACGCCACCAGAAGCTCCGCCTGTCCGGCGGGCACGGGCAGCAGCACCCGCGCGGGCACGGGTTTTCCCTGGTCAAAGGCCGCCGCCGTCACCGGGGGCAGCACTTCCTGCCAAACCACGGGGTCCCCCGTTCCAAACGCCACGGACTGCCGGGGCAGCTTCTTGCCCTGGGCAGTGAACGCCATGCCCAGCAGATACTCGCAGTCCTCTTTCATTCCCGTGACGGTGAATTCGGCCCGCGCCGGATCCCCGCCGGTGGTCTTCTTCAGGACCGGCCCGTCCGTCCCCTCCTCCCCCGCGCGGGCGACTACCTGGAAACCGGTCGGGAACAGGTGGGACTCCCAGACCTCCGCGGCGTGGCCCGCCGTCGCCGCCATCATCCCCGCGAGGAGCGCGAAGCCCGCCGCCCGCACTGGGCAAAATCGTCCTGTGTTCACAGTCCGGTCTCCTCGGGGATGTTGAGTTCCTTCAGCGTTCCGCGCAGCCACGCGAGGGACTTCTCGATGAGCGGCCCGCCCTGCCCCTCGCACTCCATGCTCAGGGTGCCCGTGAACCCGCCGTCGCGGAGGATTTCCAGGCACCGGCGGATGTTGTCCGCGTTCACGCCCTCGCCGATGGCGCACTGGCTGACGGCGATGCCCGTCTGGCCGCCGCGCGCCACCGCGGCGAGGGACTCGCTCACGTCCTTCACATGCACATGGCGGATGCGGCCGAGGAAGCGGCGGCAGAAATGCACGGGGTCCTGCCCCGCGATGAACGAGTTGCCCGTGTCGAGGTTCAGGTTGAAGAACGGGCTGTCGCAGAAGCCCAGCATCTCCTCCAGCCGGTCGGGGTTCGTGGTGAAATACCCGTGCACCTCGATGTTCACATGGATTTCATAGGCCTCGGCGACGGCGACGATTTCCCGGTACATCCGCCGCATCTGCGCCATGGACTCCGCCTCCGTCAGGTCCGCCGGCTTGTGCAGGCCGTCCGTGGTGGCGATGCAGGGGCACCCGGCCAGCTTCGCCCACGGGAGGGACTTCAGCACATAGGGCAGCCCGCGCGACGGGCCGTCCGCGCCGGAAAGCGGAAACGCCGCGTCCACCTGGGAGAAGCGGAGGCCCAGCGCCTCCATCCGGCGGCGCAGCAGCAGCGGGTCCTCATACAGCGCCACATGCGGCTGGTACCCCAGCCCGTGGATCCAGCTCACGCCGTCAATGAGCCCGCATTCGATGCGGCCCACGCCCTGCCCATGCGCCCACTGGACGCACTTGTCGAAGTCCCAGTAGGCGCTGTTGAACGCGTCCGTGTGAAATCCGATCCGCATGGTGCCGTCTCCTGTGTTCGCCCCGGCAGACGCGGGGGCCGCCTGCGGCAAGATAGCAGAAAGCCCGGCGGCGAATAAAGCGGGGGAATGGACGAAGTGGACAGAGTGGACGTTGTGGACAGGACAGCCCCGCGCGGGCAGCATTCTTTCTGTCCACTCCGTCCACCTCGCCCACAACGTCCACTTCTCCGGCGCGCCGCGCGCGCTTGAGGCGCTTTCGCCGCGCATGCTATAACCGGCGCACGGAGGCCCGCCCATGAAGACCATCCCGCAGAAATCCCCCTTCACCCCCGCCGAACACGTCGGCATCACCCTCGCCATGGGGCTGATGGGCATGTACTTTTGGGCGATCCGCGGTTCGGGCGGCTATGGCGGCGCGCCGGGCGCGGTGGTGGCGGGGCTGGGCTGGGCGCTGCTCTGGCAGCTGTTCTCCTCCGTCGGCGCGGCGCGCGGCGGCACGCCGCCCCGGTCGCCGTGGATCCTTGCGGCCATCATCCTCGGTGTGGGTGTGGGCGGCATGACGGGCTATGGCGTCTACACCGCCTGGGTGCGCGGCGAGTTCTTCCTGAACCATCCCGCCGGCATGCGGCCCGTGGCCCCGTGGACCGGCTATGCCATGCTCTTCGTCTGCGGCCTGCAATGGGGCGGTGTCGCGGGCGCCTTCATCGCGTGGGCTCTCGCGGGCCCCATGTCCCGCAAAACCTGGATCCTCCGCATGGCCTCGGGCGTTGCGGGCGCGCTGCTGGCCGTGCTGTTTGTCAGCCGCCTCCCCCGGCTCTTCCTCCCCTTCCACGCCGAGGGCATCTACCTCGACCCGGCCAACGAGACCTGCGGCCGCGCGGCGGAGTCCATGATCACCGTCTTCTCCCATGTCGGCCTCTTCCTCGGGTTCCTGGCCTGCGAGGCGGCCCGCGGCAACCGGCGCGGCGCGGTTGGGATGCTGCTCATCGCCCTGGGCTTCGCCCTGCCCTTCGCCGCCGGCGGATACTGGCACACCCTGCGCGAGGCTTCCCTGCAGCTCGACTGGTGGAAGAACTGGGAGATGTCCATCGGCCTCGGCGGCGGCCTCACCCTCGGCGGGGCCTTCTGGGCCGTCCACCGCGAACCCGCCCCCGCCCGGACACGGAGCGATGTCCCCCTCGCCGTTCGGATACTGCTCGGACTAGCCCTGTATGTCACGGTCCGGGGCGCGATAAAGGGCGTTCTGGCCCACGAAGAAGTGGACTCCAAGGCCTTCATGAACAGTCTGGACGTTGTCGTCCTGATGCTGGGCGTGCTGGGGTTCTTCCTGCACCGTGCGGCGGGGAAGTATCGCGTCGGGTTTCTCTCCCAGCTCCCCGCGGGGGCGCTCCTCGCCGGACTCGGCGTCATCTGCCTCTGCGGCTACGCCGTCACCCTGCCCGGCGACCCCAGCACGGGCCGCAGCTTCCTGCTGGCTGTGTATACTGGGGACGTTCTGGCGGGCGGCCTGATCCTGCTGGGCGTGCTCCACGGCGGACGCGGGGCACCGCCGTCCGCCCCGAATCCGCGCTGACCGAAGCAAGGCGAAACGAACCAGGGAGGATGGGATCATGGCACGGGGAATCGTCTGGATGGGGGCGGTCCTGTTGGCGGCGACGTCGTTCGCGGAACTGCAAAACGTGGTGGTGGGTGCTGATGGTGGCACGCCCCCCCAGCACCGCCTGATCGTCAACAACGACGGCACGAACCTCTTCTGGCGGGACGACCTCACGATGGACATGGTGCGCCGCCATGCCGCCGAATGCCCCGATGCCGTTGGGGCAGACCATGTAAGTCGTCACGGCGTCCGGGCACTCGGCGGCATGGCGGCGCACCATGTCCATCGTG
>JAKPUV010000910.1 GCA_029554925.1 Candidatus Hydrogenedentota bacterium
GATGACGCGCGCGCCGTGGATGACCCGGCCGATCTTGCGGGGGTTGATGTCCACCACCGCCTCCGGCCTTGGCGCGTCCCATTCGCGCAGCCACCGCTTCCCCACCTCCCCCGCCCCCCATTGGAAAAGGCGCCTGCCCGCCGGAAGCCCGCTCTGAAACAGGAAATGCCGCTTGCACCGGCGGAAGGCCGCCTCGCCATACCGGGGATCGGTCCGTGAAAGCCGCCGTCCGTGTTCGCGCCAGTGGAGCACGGGGAGGGGGGGCTTGGCAATGCGCTTTCCCGCAAGCCAGACGCGGAGCGCCAGGTCATAATCCTCCGGCCAGCCGCAGTCCCGGTATCCGCCCAGCTCCTCGAAGAGGGCCCTGGGCATCAGAAAGGTCGGGTGGGGCACGGGACATTCCACGAGAATCTCGCGGACGATGTCCCCGTGGCCCAGCAGGCTGTTCACCCAGGTCTCGTAGCGCCGCGCGCCCTGCCCCACCGACTCCCCCGTGATGCGCACCACGCCGCCGCAAAGCCCCAAGTCCGGGTCCGCCTCGATCAGGGCGCGCTGCGCCGCCAGCCGGTGGGGCAGGGAGAGGTCGTCCGCGTCCATGCGGGCGATCAGACAGCCCCGGGCGGCCCCGGCCGCCGTGTTCAGTGCGGCGACAATGCCCCGGTGGGGGGTGTGAACCACGCGGATGCGGGCGTCCTCCCGGGCCAGCTGGTCGGCCAGCTCCCCGCTTTCGTCCGTGGAGCCGTCGTTCACCAGCAGCATTTCCCAGTCCGGGAGGGTTTGCCGCTGGATGGAGGCTGCGGCGGCCCGCAGTGTGGCCGCCGCGTTCCACACGGGCATCAGCACGGAAACCGCAGGGGCCGTCAAGGGGCGCTCCTCCCCCGCCTACTCCGGCGCGCCGTCGTACTGCTCCAGGTAGGGGTAGATGTTCCCCGTGATGAAGGACCGCACGACCCTCAGGTTGCCGATGACGGTCTCCGGCGCGTCCGGGGCCACCTGCTGCTTGCCGAAAATGCCCTTGACCTCGACAAAGATCTCGTTGTTGCTGTGCCGGAAGGTTTCAATGTTCACATACAGCGTTCCCGGATGCTCGGCGGTCTCGGGGAACACGTAGCGCAGCCCGGCGGTGGCGATGGGGCGGTTGAACGCCGCCATGCAGCGGGGTTCCTGGCGGCACACCCGCTCGATGAGGAAGCGCCGGCAGTCCTGCTCCCCGGTGAGCGCGAAGGTGGAGCGCACCGTGGCCGC
>JAKPUV010000911.1 GCA_029554925.1 Candidatus Hydrogenedentota bacterium
ACAGAACTGCGGCATCCTCCAGCGCCACGAAGGCGGCCCCCTGCTCGCCGACAATGGGGTGGCTCAGGGCGAACCGGGTCTGTCCCGCCGCCACCGTGGGGTCGTTCAGCAGCGCGATGGCCTTGGCGCCCTCCAGCGACACCTCCACCCCGCCGTTTGCCACCAGCACCGTCCCGCCGAGCTGGTCGGCCAGCTGTGAGAGGGAGACATACGCCACCCCGCCAAAGTCCCGCTGCGCGGCCGACAGCCGCGCGGGCGTCTTTGCGGGGTCCTGCGCGGAAACGGACGGGCCGAGCGCCGTCAGCAGCGCGGCGCACAGCGCCGCAAGCAGCGGCGCACAGGGCCTTCTTTCAGAAAAGGAACGCACTTGGGGGGGGCTCCGGTGAAGATAATGCTGCCCGATGTCGCACAAACCGGCGTTATTCTACCGGAAGCTGACGCGCCGCGCAAAAAGCGGCGGGCGGCGCGCAACGCGAAAGGGGGGGACGGCCGCCGCGCCGTCCCCCCCGCCCGTCCGCTTCCCCTGGGTTATCTTTCAAGGTTCTCCACCCGCACGAAGGGCGCGGTCCGCCGCGCCTCGGCCTCTCGGGCGGGGTCATAGGATATCCCGAACTGGTCATGGCTCATGACGCCGGTTGCCCCGGTGTCCGCCGCCGCATCGTAGGCGGCGAGGGCCTCCTCACGCCGCCCCAGCAGGTCCAGCAGGTATCCCTGCCAAATGAGGGCCGAAGCCCGGAGGAGGGGGGCGTCCTGCGTTTCTTCCTCAAGCAGGCCGAACACCCCGAGGGCCTCTTCGTAGCGTTCCAGGTCGTAGAGGGCAAGCCCCGTCTTCAGCACCGCGTCCGGATTTGTAAGGGTTCCGAGAGCCTCGGGCGTGTAGTTCCGCGCGATGGCCGTGTTGGAGGTGTGGTCCCAGCCGAGGGCGGCCACAACCCGCGCCAGATTTCTTTCGGGGGCCAGCACCAGGGTTCCCAGGTCGGTCACCGCCCCGGCGGTTATCTCAACATTTTCAACCGTTGCCGAATAGGGCGTGGCGGTTTGCCGGTCCAGGAAGCCCACCACGATGGCTGGGTAAACGCCTTCCGGAAGACCGGGGGAAAGCTGGAAATAGCCAGAGGCGTCGCTGGGGCCCGCAGCCTCGGCGGCAACCGTTTCCCCGTTCCCACCCTCGGCGCCACACAGCAGTGCCCTGTGGGCGGCAGGGCGTCCATCGGGATAAGTGAGCAGGCCTTCCACACCGCCGGAGAGGCGGCAGACCACGGTGAGCTCGGGCACTGTCTCGCCCGGTTCGCCCGTGAACGCCCCGCTCATGCCGACAGTGTCCGTCCTCGATCCGGTGCCCAGCCAGGCAAGCGCCTGAAGTTCCACGCCGGGGCGCAGTCCGTGGAAGACCACCCGCCCATCCGCGCCGGAGACCAGCATGCCGCCGCACCCTCCCTGGGCGCCTGCCATGCGCACGGCGGCCGCAATGCCCTGCCGCGGCTTGCCGTCCGCG
>JAKPUV010000912.1 GCA_029554925.1 Candidatus Hydrogenedentota bacterium
CGCGGACGGCAAGCCGCGGCAGGGCATTGCGGCCGCCGTGCGCATGGCAGGCGCCCAGGGAGGGTGCGGCGGCATGCTGGTCTCCGGCGCGGATGGGCGGGTGGTCTTCCACGGACTGCGCCCCGGCGTGGAACTTCAGGCCCTCGCCTGGCTGGACACCGGATCAAGGACGGACACTGTCGGCGTGAGCGGGGCGTTCACCGGCGCACCGGGCGAGACGGTGCCCGAACTTGCCGTGGTCTGCCGTCTCGCCGGAGGCGTGGAAGGCCTGCTCGCCTATCCCGATGGACGCCCCGCAGCCAACACGACGCTGCGGTGCCGCTCGCAGGAGGGGGATGCCGACGCATCCGGGGCCTCCGCCACCACCGATGCTTCGGGCTACTTCCAGCTTCCCGCCAGTCTGCCAGAAGGCCGGCATCCGGGCATCGTGGTGAATTTCCTCGACCGGGAAGGCGCCACGGCCTATACGGCCACAGCCGAAGACGTGGAGATCGCCGCCGGGACGCTGACCAGACTGGGAACGCTGGCGGCGGCGGCGGAAACGGATTTGGCGCGGGTTGTGGACGCCGTGGGATGGGACCACACCTCCAACACTGCCATCGCGCGGAATTACACGCCGGAGGCGCTGGACACCCTTCCGGACGCGGAGGCGGTCATGAGGACGGGGCTCGCCCTCTATGATCTGGAGCGGTACGAGGACGCCCTCGGTGTGTTCGGCCTGCTGGAGGAAGAAACGCGGGACGCCCCCCTCCTCCGGGCTTCGGCCCTCATTTGGCAGGGATACCTGCTGGACCTGCTGGGCCGGCGGGAAGAGGCCCTCGCCGCCTACGACGCGGCGGCGGACACCGGGGCAACCGGCATCATGCGCCATGAGCAGTTCGGGATCTCCTATGACCCCGCCAGGGAGGCGGAGATGCGACGAAAAACCCCCTTCGTGCGGGTGGAGAACCGGGACAGATAACCCAGGGGAAGCGGACGGGCGGGGGGACGGCGTGGCGGCCGTCCCCCCTTTCGCGCTGCGCTTCGCCCGCCGCTTTTTGCGCGGGGCTGCGGCTTCGGGTAGAATAGCGGCCATTCCCGCGCTGTCGCATGGGACGGCGCGAGGTGGAGCCCCCCCAGTGCGTTTTTTTTCTGAGAGAAAGCCTTTCGTGCCGCGGCTTGCAGCCGCTGCCGCCGTGATCGCGGCGGCGCTTTGCGCGTCTGTTCCGGCACAGGAGGCGGCGCAGACGCCCGCGCGCCTGTCGGCCGCGCAGCGGGACATCGGCGGTGTGGCGTATGTCTCCCTCTCTCAGCTGGCCGACCAGCTCGGCGGAACGGTGCTGGTGGCGAACGGCGGCGTCGAAGTTTCGCTGGAGGGCGCCAAGGCCGTCGCTCTGCTGAACGACCCCACGGTGGCGGCGGGACAAACCCGGTTCCCCCTGAGCCACCCCATTGTCGGCGAGCAGGGGGCCGCTTTCGTGGCGCTGGAGGACGCCGCAGTCTTCTTTCAGCGGGCCTTCGGGGTGAATGTCACCCTGGCAGGCCCCGCCCCGGCGGAGGCAGCGCTACTTTCCCCGTCCAGCCCGGTGGAGGCGCCGCTGGACGAGGAGGATCCGGCCACCCTGCTGGAAACCGTGGAGCCTGTGGCGCCCCCGGCACCCGCGCCAGAGGAAACCCCGCCCGCGCTGGAACCGCTGACGCCGGCGTCCGCGCCCGAGACGGCACCCGGGGCTTCGCCCGAAACGGCGCCCGGACAGCCCGCGGAGGCTGCCCCGACGGTGGACGCCCAGCCCCCCGCCGCAGGGGAGCCGGACCGGCCCGCCATGGAGGTGGTGATCACGGGACCCGTGGTCTCGCTCGTGCTGGATCCGGGCCACGGCGGATCGGACGCCGGATCGGCGGGTCCGGGAGGGCTGAAGGAAAAGGATGTGACGCTGGCGCTGGCGCAGCGCATGGCCGCGAAGTTTTCGGAACTGTCCCAGGTCCCCGCGGCCCTCACGCGGACCGAGGACCGGACCCTGACTGCAGGTGAGCGCGCGGTGGCGCAGGGCGTGCGGCCCGGTGCCCTGATCGTGGGCGTTCACATCGGCGCCTCGGCGGCGGCCACGCCCCCGGTTTCCGTGCTGTACCCCCCCGTGCGGGGCGAGGGCGGTGACGCCGACGGCCTCGCGGCGCGCGCCGGTGATCTCGCCGCCGCATTCGCCGCTTCCCTCTTGAAGGCGGGGCTTCCCGCAGTGGCCCGAAGCGCCCCGCTGCGCCTGCAAACGGCGGCGGCGGTGCCCTGCCTCCTGGTCGAGTGCGGGTCCCTGGCCACGGCGGGAGGCGAGGCGGCCCTGACGGACGAGGCGGCGCGCGCCGCGCTGGCGGACGCACTGGCGACCGCCCTGGCGGAAACGCTCGGAGAATTCAACGCCCGGGAGCAAACCCCGTGACGGAAGGCATGGCACACACGTGAAAACCGGCACGAAGAAGAGCATCCTGTTCCGGCTGGGGCTTTCCCTGTGGGCGCTGGCCACGCTGGTGCTGTGCGTGGTCGTGGCCGCGCTGGCCGCCGAAATGATCAAGACAGGCCGCAGCCCCGTGACCGCGGTCACCGCGCCCCTCCAGCCGGCGGATTCGGCGGACGCAACGGCCCCGGACGCCGCGCCGAAAACCCTCAAGACTGTCCAGCTCTATTTCGCCACGGAGGACGAGAGCGGGCTCGCGCCCGAGCCGTCCTCCCTGGAGTGGGGCCCACGCACCGTGGAGAACTGCCGCAGGGCTGTGACCGCGCTCACGGCGGGGCCGCGCCAGACAGGCCTGGCCGCCGTGTTCCCCGAGGGCACGCGCGTCCGCGGAGTGTACCTGCTGGATGGCGGCGAGCTGGTGGTGGATTTTTCGAACGAGATTTCCCTGGGCGCGATGCGCCAGCGCAGCGCCGCACGGGAGGCCCTGCTGACCCAGGCCATCGCGACGACCCTGGTGCAGGAGGCCCTCCGGGGCACGGACGACCAGGGCCTGCGGTCCGTGCGCATCCTGATCGAGGGCGCGCCGCCCCTGGAGCAGTTTCCCGCCCATCTGGACTGGTCGCATCCGGTCCTGCCCGACCCTGCCTGGGTGCAGGCGCAGCTGCAATGAGCGGCCGGCGCCCCCAGGAACCCGCCATCGGCGTGTTTGACTCCGGTGTGGGCGGGCTGACGGTCTTCCGCCGCATCGCCGAGGCCCTCCCCGGCGAACATCTCTGCTATCTGGGAGACACCGCCCGCGTCCCCTACGGCACCAAGTCGGCGGACACGGTCATCCGCTATGCCCGCTCCTGCGCCGCCCACCTTCAGGTGCGGGGCGTCAAGATGCTCGTCGTCGCCTGCAACACGGCGTCGGCCTACGCGCTGGATGTCCTGAGCGCGGAACTGCCCGTGCCCGTGATCGGCGTGGTCGCACCCGGCGCGCGCGCCGCCGTCTCCCGCACCCGCACCGGGCGCGTGGGCGTCATTGGCACCCCCGGCACCGTCGCCAGCGGTGCCTATGTTCGCGCCATCGCCGCCCTCAACCCGGCGATCCGCGTCTATTCCCAGGCCTGCCCCCTGTTCGTGCCCCTCGTGGAGGACGGCTGGACCACCGGTTCGGTCCCCGAGGCCGTCGCCGCGCGGTATCTGGACAAACTGGCGGCGAAGGGCGTGGACACGCTGGTGCTGGGGTGCACCCACTATCCCCTCCTGCGCGGCGTCATCGCCAATGTGATGGGGCCGGGGGTCCGACTGGTGGACAGCGCCAAGGAGACCGCCAAGGCGGTGGTGGAGACCCTGCGCGACCGCCGCATGCTTCGAACGGACACGCGTCCCGGCCGCCGGGAGTTCTACGCCAGTGACGCCCCAGAAACCTTTGCGCGGGTGGGTGCCCGAATGCTGGGAGGGCGGACTCCCCTGACGCAGGTGGAATGGGTGGATGTCTAAACCGACCCGAATCATTCGGCGTTTTTTGGCGCTATTCATCTTTATCTGTCCTTATCAGGCGTTCTGCGCGGATGATCCAGCGAGTGGGGAGGCCATTGAGCGACGATGCCACAGGCTCTTGGAAGGCTTGGGATATCCTTTGGACACCATCCAGCAGGGTCGCTTGGAGGAGACCGGGACATTCGTTCTTAACGCGCCGTTCTCCGGCTCCCGGTCCTGGGGGGACACCCGGGCTGTGTTTGTATCGGAATTTGTCCGTTTGGGGGTGACCGTTGTGGAGGCGCAGGGGCTTGATGACTATGCGGCCTTGCAACTGTTTCGCGGCGGACAACTGATCGGAGAGGTGGTTTTTCTGCCCGTGGAAATCCACGAAGAGCCGGAGCCGGAGCCGGCCCCTCCGCCACTTCCCGAAGCTCCAGAATCCCCGCCGAAGACGCCACCGGAAACGCCTCCTGCTCCAGCCGAACCCGTCCCGGAACCGGCCCCGGAACCGCTTCCGCCGCCGCCGCCGGTGGAACCGATACCCCTGCCCTCCGCACCCGCGCCTGAAACGCCGGAGGATCCGGCCGCCTGCGAGGCGATCACGCAGATGGTCCGCCACGTGCTGCTGGCGGGCGGCATTCCGGAGGACCGTTTTCCGCCGGAAGGCCAAACCCCCGAAACGGTGCCTCCCAAGATGACCGTGCTGCTTCCCTCCTCCCCTTCCCCCGCAGAAGTGGCGGAATGGGTGGAATCGGCCATGGCGGAATATGGGTTCTACGTGGAAACCTACCAGGGCGGTCCCCACCGTGCCATCATCCGGGTCAGCCAGGAGCACCGTTCCTGCCTGGAACTGGTCTGTGTGACGGAGGATCCGGAGCCGTGGGCGCTGGCCGAGGCCTCCGAGGAGTCAACGCCGCCTCCGCCCCCCCCCGCCCTGCCCACACCCCCTCCGCCGCCAAAGGAGGCGGCCCCGCCGCTGGTGCCCGCCCCCGCGAAAGAGCCGCCCCCGGCCAGAGTGGAGGGCCCCGTGCGCGTGGCCATCATTCTGGACGACGGCGGCTGGGGCGGCCCCGAAACGCGCCGGGTGCTGGCGCTGGACAACCGGGTGACACTGGCCATCCTGCCGAACGCGCCGAAGACCGAGGCGCTGGCGCGGGAGGCGGCGGCGAAGGGCTTCGAGGTCATGCTGCACATGCCGATGGAGTCCAGCCGCACGGCGCG
>JAKPUV010000928.1 GCA_029554925.1 Candidatus Hydrogenedentota bacterium
TCCGTCCGGAAGCCCCCCCTCGACCCACGCGCTCCGTTCCGTCTCGTACACCCCCCCCTGCACCGGATCCGCACTGCCCGGCTCCCACAGCCACAGGCGGAGCCTGGAGTTCGGCGGGTCTCCCTCCAGAAGGGACTCAGACAGCGCGGCCGTCTTGCCGTCATCCATCCACCGGAGGCCGAAGGACTTCCCGGAGGGCAGGGTCGCCCGGAACCGTTTTCCGGTCGCGACCCGCCACAGCTCCAGCGTCTTGTCCAGATAGTGGAGCGTCACCCACTCCCCGTCCGGGGAGAGGACTGCATGGACGAGCCGCGCGCCCCCGAAGAACCCGGGCCGCCGCCCCCAGACCTCCTTGCCGCTTCCGTTGTCCCGCAGGGAAACCTCCCCCTCGGCCGACCATACCAGCGTGCGGCGCCGGCCCGCCTCCGACCCGCCCTGGGGATAGTTCTGTTCATCCACCCCGCGCCGCACGGGGACCGTCCACCGGGCAGCGCCCGTGTCCAGGTCGTCGGCCGTGATTTGGGAGACACCCTCCCAGAGCATGACGCCCCCCTCCAGATCCGCCCGGATCCGCTGTGAACGCACCCCCGGGTAGACCAGATGTCCCGGGTCATCGGGGCTCTGTATCTCCGCCGCGCCCGCCAACGCCAGCGAGACGACCGCGAAGACAACGGCCATCCGTCCAACCGCATCCTTATTCCTAAACCCGTCCATGATCCATTCCTCCCTTTCCCTCAGACTTCACAAAGAAGTCTCCAGACTCATTTCCTTCCCGGCAGGAAATGCAGGTCTCCGGCAATCATGGCATAGACCGTCCTGCCGTCGTCGGCGACGGCGACCGCGCCGAGGCGCGCGCCTTCGGGAAAGCGGTATTCCTCGAGCCGCTGGCCGCCCACGGTGTTCCAGAGGGAGGCGATGCCGAATCCGTTCCGGTTATAGGCGAGGCAGTAGTCCCCGTTGGGGCTGAGAACGATCTGGTTGTTGATATGGCCCCGTTCATCGCGCTCCTCGGGGAGTTTCGGGTCCACGGTGCGGACGAGCCGCCCGTCGCGGACGCTCCAGGCGCGGACGATTTGACCATCGGCAACGGTGAGGGCGAGGGTGCCCTGGTTTGCGAAGGCGCAGGTGATCACGGGCGGGCGCTTGGCCCGGTCCGTCACGCCGCCCAGGAGGTCCTTGGCCATGCCCTCCAGCGAGGAGAGGAAGCGCTGCTGGTGCACATACCGGTCGAGGAAGCGCCGCTCCTCGACAAAGGTGTGCAGCAGCTTCCCGCTGTTCGCGTCAAACAGAAGGGCTTTCCCGCCGGTGGTGCCCGCCAGCAGCAGGTTGCCGTCGGGGGAGAAGCACAGGGCGCCCTCGTAATACATGTAGAGGTTCTCCGTGCCGGGCTGGCCCGTCAGTTCCCGCGCGGGGAAGCCCTCGGCGAGGTCGGTCACGGTGATGCTGGGCATATGGAACACCGCCACGCGGCGGCTGTCCGGCGAGAAGGCCGCCGGCCCGGTGGAATAGCGCTGCTCCGAGACATACTTGGACAGGCTCTTGCCCGTTTCGTCCAGCAGGAAGAGGGGGCCTTCGTCCCCCACCGCCGCCACCAGGTATTTTCCATCCGGCGAGAGCGCTATGGGGCGGTAGGGCTTCTCCAGCAGCGGCGTCTCCGCGCCGGAGGCCGTCAGGGTGAGCGCGTGTTTGCGCTGGTTGCCCTCCTGTCCCGTGGAGCCTACCAGCAGGCGCCCGCTGTCCACGCTGAGCAGGGGCCAGGCCCCCCAGCCGTCGAGCGGCATGACGCAGGTCCACCGGCTCCGTTCCTCCAGGGTGTCAAGGGCGGCGAGCGTGTAGGACTGGCTGCGGCTTCCCCTGTAGTCGTTGCACAGCAGGTGGGGCGGCCGGATGCTGGTCACATTGCCGGGGAGAAAGTGCTTGTCCCCCAGGATTTTTCGGGGCGCGCCGTTTTCCTCCACCGGCACCAGCCACAGGGTGTTCTGTCTGTCCAGGCCCATAAGCCAGTCCTTTTCCGCCGACTGGAAGCAGACATAGGGGTAGAGCTTCAGGCCCTCCGGCGGGGTGATCTGGAACAGGGGCGCCCCCGTGGCCGCGTCCAGCACCTCCACGGCGGAGGAGACGTTGTCTATCTTCACCAGCCGCGTGCCGTCCTCGGTGCGACGGGTGGTGGCGGCTGGTTCCCGCAGGTTGCCCAGGTCGCGCAGTTTTTCGCCCGTGCGGGGGGTGATCACGGTTTGAATCATCTCCCCGGCGCTGCCCGGCGTGTATTCCACGACGACCACTCCCCCGCCGGGAAAGGTGCCGGAGACATAGGCATGCTTCGGCGAGTCAAACACGCAGCCTTTGACGGGGTCGGCGGTGCCGGGCTCCCAGAGCCAGAGCTGAATGCTGGAGGGGGCCTTGTTCTCCTCCGAGAGCAGCTCCGAGAGGACAACGGCCTTCCCGTCCTGCATCCAGAAGACGCCAAAGGACTTCCCGGACGGCAGCGACACCTTGAACCGCCGCCCCGAGGCCACCTCGCACAGCTCCGCCGAGGTCTTGTAGTGCAGCGTCACCCACCG
>JAKPUV010000983.1 GCA_029554925.1 Candidatus Hydrogenedentota bacterium
GGCGGACATCAGGTCGCTGGGCGACAGGGCCACATCCTGCCCGAGAACCTCCGAGACCATCTTGTCGTGACGCATGGTGTCCTCCTCGCGCCCCCCGTGGGCCGGGGACGCCGCGTTTGACCCTAATCATAAATCATGCGGCCCGCTGGATGCGCCGTCGCGCGCCGCCCCCCTGCGGCATCTATTCCGCAGAGCCGCCGGGGAGTTCCCGGGGCGCGTCCCCGCCGAGGCCCGCCTGCCGGGCGTAGCGCCGGCGCGACGCCTCCTTCTCCGCCTCCCGCAGCAGGATCAGCTCGGCCAGGGTGCGCGCCTGCTCCTCCAGGGTGCCGGCGGCCAGCGCCTCCCGGCAGGCCCGCTCCGGGACGTCGAGCATGTACAGGGCGCTGAAGAGCTTTTGGGGCCGGTCCCGCAGCATCGCCAGCACGCGCCCCGCCATCGCCTCCACCAGGAGCCGCCAGTTCGCCTCCTCATCGGCGGAAGAGGGTCCGGCGTGTTCCTCCGGGAAGGCGCCCCGAAGCTCCCCGAGGCGCAGGGGATCCTCCGGGGAGGCGCTGTCTGCGGCTGTGTTCATCCCGTCGTTCATGCGGCTTACCCCAAGTCCTCAAGTTCCACCGTTTCACCCGACTCCGCGCTGTCGGCCACGGCCTGCACGACCCGCATGTAGCGGACGCCGTCCTCGAAATCGGGGTGGTATTCCGCGCCCCCGCGCACGGCGCGCACGAAATCCTCCTCCACGCGCCACTGGCGGACGTCGTAGGCCTCGTCCGGCCGGATTTCGACCGGGGCACTCTTGCCGTCGGGGCCGGTGATGGTGAGGAGGTCGCGGTCTATGTCGTAGAAGAGCGCGGCCTTCTCGCCGATCACCTCGACGCTCTCGCGGGGGAACGGCGCCACGCCGCTGATGAGGTACTGCGCGAGGATGCCGTCGCCCAGGACGGCGTTCACCGACACCTGGTCGGGGATGCGGACCTCGACGAACTCGCCGGTGAGGTCGCGGCGCTCCGGCGTGTGGATGGCGGCCTGGGCCGACACCGAGCGCGTCGGGCCGAACCAGCGGTGGAGCACCTCGGCGTGCATGCCCAGGGTCTGCATGTTCAGCCCCGACAGGCGGTGGTCCTTCCGCCAGGTCATGGGGGCCTCGGGATCCGTCCACGCGCCGTTCAGGCTCATGACGCGCACCGAGCGCACCGCGCCCAGGGCGTCCTCCGCCAGCAGCCGCGCCACGGTGCGGTCCACGCTCAGGCCGAAGGGCACCGGGCACAGCATGGCGACCCGGTCCGCGCGGCGCGCGGCGTCCCGCATCTCCAGGGCCTCGGCGAGGTTCATGGCCATGCGCGCCTGGCAGAAGACGTGCTTCCCCGCCGCCAGCGCGGCGACGGAGATGTCCCGGTGCAGGTAGGGCCA
>JAKPUV010000995.1 GCA_029554925.1 Candidatus Hydrogenedentota bacterium
CCAGTCGGCATTGCGCGCCACCGTCATGGGAAGAAGCACCGCCACCAGAACCAGCGCCGCCGCGGGCGCGGCATGCCGGACGGCGCCCCGCTCACGGTGCAGAAACTCCATGAAAGCCCACCAGAACCCCGCCATGGGCACGTACATCCAGTGCTCCGCCAGCGGCGCGTTGATGGGAAACACGCCCGAGATGGGGAGCCACGCCGCCGCGAACCAGACTATGCCCCCGGCGATCCGGAAACGCCCCGCCCGCGCCGCAATCACGGCCACCGCCGCCAGGCCCGCCAGGGCCGCCGCCCCGGGCAGCGCCAGCCACGCCGGATACCCCTCCAGCGTCCACTCCATGTGCAGCCCCGTCGGCGCGAACAGCAGCCGGACATACAGCGCGAACGCCTGGCACACATCCAGCAGCCGGTGCCCCAGGGGCCGCGCCTGCGCGGCGGCCGCCTCGGGGGCGAAATTCAGCACCGTCGCCCGCAGCACCGCGTAGCCCGCGACCACGGCCACCGCCGCGGCAAGGGGGGCGAAATGCGCCGCCGCACGGGGGCGGGACTCCCCGTCCCCCCGCCGCGCCGCCCAGTCCACCCCCAGCACCACGGCCAGCAGCACCGGAAAAATCAGGCTGGACTCCTTGCTGAGCAGCGCGCACACCAGGCACAGCAGCCCCGCGCCCCACGGCAGGGCGCGCCGCGCCCCCGCGGAACGCGAGAGGAAGAGCAGCAGCGCCGCAAACATGAACACCGCCGACATCATGTCCGCCCGGCCGCTGATGTAGGCCACCGCCTCTGTGTGCAGGGGGTGCACCGCGAAAACGGCCGCCGCCCCCGCGGCCGCCGCCGGCGGCGCGCCCAGGCGGAGGAGAAGCGCCAGAAGCAGCACGGCCGCCAGGACATGCCAGGCGATGCTGTCAAGGTGAAACACCAGGGTCGGAAGGTCGGTCCGGGGCTTTGCGGCGGCATCCCCCGCCGCGGGAACCGGCCCCCCGGAGAGAAGGTAATCCGCCATGAAGGTGACAGAAAGCAGGGGGCGGTAGAAGTTTCCCTGCCCCATGCCGAAGGCGTGCTGGTCCTCAAGGAACAGGCGGCCGATCTTGGAGGGGTCCTGGACATGGCGGTGCATCAGCACCGACGAGGCGTCGTCCCACACCCATCCGCCGTCCAGGGTGTTCACATAGGACGCCGCCGCCAGCACGGCCACCGCCGCGCCCGCAAGCCAGACACGCCGGCGTGTGTTCATCGGTCGCCCTTCGCCCGTCCCGGGGGCACGGTCAACTCTGGCGTTTCCTGGGGCCGGGACACTCCCACAGGAAGTTCACGGGTTTGTATTCCAGCTCCACCGACTGCTGGTCGCCGATGATCCGGACCAGGCGCAGGAGATCCTGCTCGTTCTCCTCGGACCCAATCTTGGCGGGCCGGTAAAACTCCTCGCCCTCGCGGATCTTGAAGGTCTCGATCTCCTTGGTCTCGGGGTTGGTCACCTCGAGGAAGGTGTAGATTTCGCTGCCGGACTTCATGAAGCCCGTCACCAGCACGGCCGGCCGCGCGATCATCAGCTCCGCGTCGCGCTCCGCCTTGGCATAGCGGTCGCTCTGGGGCTGGAGCGCCTTGTACAGCTGGCAGCAGGCTTTCACCTTGTTCCAGCGGTTCTCCTGCCGGAACCGGCGGATGCCGTCCTCAATGTCCCGCTGGATCATGCCCAGCGCGGCGCGGCCGTTCTCCGTCGCCGTCATCTGCATCTTGATGCCGTTGAAGCTGGCCACCACCGCGTCGGCCGCATCACGGCCCATCCCCCCATCGGCGAACAGGGTGCTCAGATTGCCCTTGATGGTCGCGTAGTGCTGCTCGGGACTGGGCTCCGGGGGGGGCGGCGGGGCCGCGGGCTCCGGAGGGGGCGGGGGCGGCTCGGGCGCGCAGCCCGGAAACGCCGCAAACAGCGCAAGCGCGCACAAAAGAACAACAGGCAGGTTCTTTCCCATCACGAAAATCCTCGCGTTTTCACAGGGGCTCCTCGCACGCAATGCTATCACAGCCCCCGGGAGGGATACAATCCCGTCCCCGGAATCCGCGGGGAAGCGGGGCGCGTTTCTGGTATGATAGGCGCGCCGGGACGGGACCCCCGCCCGGGCGCGAAACCCGCCGACAGGGCGCAAGGGAACACCGTACTCCGTTGACTGATTTCAAGGAAAACGCGGGCATCGCCGCGACGTTCACCGAGATGGGCAGGCTTCTCG
>JAKPUV010001084.1 GCA_029554925.1 Candidatus Hydrogenedentota bacterium
GTCTTTTCGATCTCGGCGCTGAGGAGGCGGACGGTCTGCTCGAGCTCGGCCATTTTGAGGAGCTGGCCGATGAACTCCTTGAGGCCGGAGATGGCCTTGTCGAGTTCGGGGGAGGTGTGGACGCGGGAGTAGCCGCCGGCGGCCTCGCCGTAGGATATCTCCAGTTCGGGGATGACGACGCTCATGACGCGGCGCGTCTTGACGGTGATGCTCATGTCCTGGCGGGTGTTGTCGAGGGCGTCCTCGGTGATGCGGCGGGAGGAGGTGGCCTCGGCGAGGACGAAGTACTTGAGGACGGCGGGGAGCTCATTGTCCACGGCGAGTCGCGCGGCCTTGTACTCCTTCGCGTAGCGCGAGAAGTCCTTCATCAGGCCGTCGAGCTTGTCCTTGAGCAGTTTGTGCCCGCGCTTGGCGACGACGAGCCGCTTGCGCAGCCTGAGCATCTCCATGCGTGTCGGGTTGACGGTTTGCGCCATGTCTCGGCACTCCTCATTTCCGGGGGGCGCGCGGCCTTTTCAGGGGGCCGCGCGCGCCGGTCAGGCGTTCTCTTTCTTCGGCAGATACTTTTCGATGTACTCGTCGCGGACGCGCTTGAGCTCGGTCCGGGGCAGCATGGCCAGGAGGTCCCACCCGATCTGGAGGCTGTCCTCGATGGTGCGGTTCTCGTCCTCGCCCTGGCGGATGAAGCGGTCCTCGAAGGCGTCGGCGAACTTCACATACAGCAGGTCGATCTCGCTGAGGGCGGACTCGCCGAGCACGACGGCCAGCTCCTTGGCGTTCTTGCCGCGGGCGTAGGCCGAGTAGAGCTGGTTCATGACGTTCGCGTGGTCCTCGCGGGTCTTGCCCTCGCCGACGCCCTTGTCCTTGAGGCGGGAGAGGGAGGGGAGGACGTCCACGGGCGGGTAGATGCCCTGGGCGTGGAGCGAGCGGTTGATGATGATCTGGCCCTCGGTGATGTAGCCCGTGAGGTCGGGGATCGGGTGGGTCTTGTCGTCCTCGGGCATGGAGAGCACGGGGATCTGGGTGATGGAGCCCTCCTTGCCCTTGATGCGGCCGGCGCGCTCGTAGATGGTCGAGAGGTCGGTGTAGAGGTAGCCGGGGTATCCGCGGCGGCCGGGGACCTCCTTGCGGGCGGAGGAGATTTCGCGCAGGGCCTCGCAGTAGTTGGTGAGGTCGGTGAGGATCACGAGGACGTGCATGCCCTTCTCGTAGGCGAGGTACTCCGCCGTGGTGAGGGCGATGCGCGGGATGGCGATGCGCTCGATGGGCGGGTCGTCGGCCAGGTTGATGAAGAGCACGGCGCGCTCGATGGCGCCGGTGCGGCGGAAGTCGGCCTGGAAGAACTCGGACTCCTCGAAGGTGATGCCCATGGCGGCGAAGATCACGGCGAACTTCTCGCCGCCCTTGCGCGTCTGGGCCTGGCGGGCCACCTGCGCCGCGAGGCGGGAGTGGGGCAGGCCGGACGCGGAGAAGATGGGCAGCTTCTGGCCGCGCACCAGCGTGTTCAGCAGGTCAATGGTCGAGATGCCGGTCTGGATGAACTCGTTGGGGTAGTCGCGGGCGTAGGGGTTCATCGGGTTGCCGTTGATGTTCACCCACTTCTCGGGAATGATCTCCGGCCCCTTGTCAATGGGGCGGCCGGACCCGTCGAAGACGCGGCCCAGCATGTCCTCGGACACGCCGATCTCCTGCGGCTTGCCCAGGAACTTGATGGTCATCTCCTCGGGCGCCAGGCCGCTCGTGCCCTCGAACACCTGGACCACGGCCTTGTCGCCGTTCACCTCAAGCACGCGGCCGCGGCGCAGCTCCCCGTTGTCCAGCTTGATGTCCGTGAGCTCGCCGTAGGTGATGCCCTCGACGCCGTCCACCATGACCAGCGGCCCGATGATCTGTCTTGCTGTGCGGTATTCTCTGGTGACCATGCTTCTTGCTCTCTGCGGTTGGGTTGCGTCCAGTGTCCAGCGTTTCTAGTAGCGGGGAAGGGCCGCGACGGCCTCCGTGACCTTTTTCGCCAGCGCGTCGAACTCGGCCAGCTTTTCCTCGGCGATGAGCCGCGCTTTGGAGATCTCCTCCAGCACGGGCAGGGTAAGCAGCGTGTTCAGCTCCGCGCCCTGCTCCAGGGCGGCCCGGGCCTCGTCCTCGTAGTGCTGGATGAGCGACAGGAGGCGGAACTGCTTGGGCAGGGAGGTGTAGGTGTCGCGGTCGTCGAAGGCGTTCTGGTGGAGGAAGTCCTCGCGGACCATCTTGGCGGCCTGCATCAGCAGGCGGTCGCCGGCGGCGAGGGCGTCCATGCCCACGAGGCGGACCAGCTCCTCCAGCTCGGCCTCTCGCTGCAGCAGGCCCATGGCCCGCTTGCGGGCCTTCTCCCAGCCCGGCGCGACGTTCGCGTTCGCGTAGGCGTCCACCGTCTCCTGGTAGAGGGAGTAGGAGGTCAGCCAGTTGATGGCCGGGAAGTGGCGGGCAAAGGCCAGCTTGTCATCGAGCCCCCAGAACACCTTCACGACGCGGAGGGTGGCCTGGGTCACGGGCTCGGAGAAGTCGCCGCCGGCGGGGGACACGGCGCCGATGAGGGACAGGGTGCCCGCGCGCTTGTCGGACCCGAGGCAGGTGACGCTGCCGGAGCGCTCGTAGAAGGCGGCGATGCGGGAGCCGAGGTAGGCCGGGTAGCCCTCCTCGCCGGGCATTTCCTCGAGGCGTCCGGACATCTCGCGCATGGCCTCGGCCCAGCGGCTGGTGGAGTCGGCCATCAGGGCCACGGAGTAGCCCATGTCGCGGAAGTACTCGGCGACGGTGATGCCGGTGAAGACGGAGGCCTCGCGGGCCGCCACGGGCATGTTGGACGTGTTGGCCACGAGGACGGTGCGTTCCATGAGGGACTCGCCCGACTTGGGGTCCTTCAGGTGCGGGAACTCCATGAGCACGTCGGTCATCTCGTTGCCGCGCTCGCCGCAGCCCACATAGACCACGATGTCCACGTCGGACCACTTGGCGAGCTGGTGCTGCACGACGGTCTTGCCGGAGCCGAAGGGGCCGGGCACGCAGGCGGTGCCGCCCTTCGTGAGCGGGAAGAACATGTCCACGACGCGCTGGCCCGTGACCATGGGCACGGACGGCTGCATCTTGCCCGCCACGGGGCGCGGCTTGCGCACGGGCCACCGGTGGACCATGGTGACGGAGACGGGGCCGGCCGCGGTCTCCAGCACGGCGACCTCGGTGTCCACGTTGCCGGTGACGGGGCCGATCTTGGCCACCTTCGCCTCCCCCTTCACGTCGGGGGAAACCATGATCTTGTGGACGACCAGGAGGCTCTCCTTGACCGTGCCGAGCACATCGCCGGCCACGACGGTGTCCCCGGCCTTGGCGACGGGCACAAAGTCCCACTGGGCCTTGCGGTCCAGCGGCGGGCTCTCCGCGCCGCGCACGATGAAGTCGCCGAAGTCCCGGTAGAGCGCGTCCAGCGGGCGCTGAACGCCGTCGTAGATGGACCGGATGAGCCCCGGCCCGAGCTCCACGCTCAGGGGCAGCCCCGTCCGGACCACGGGCTGGCCGGGGCCGATGCCCTCGGTCTCCTCGTAGACCTGGATCGAGTAGAGATCGTTCCGGATCTCGATGATCTCGCCGAAGAGCTTGTCATTGCCGACGCGCACCATGTCGTACATGCGCGCGCCGCGCAGGCCGCTCGCCTGGACGAGGGGTCCGGAAACCTTCACCACCTTGCCGTGCTCATTGCTCATGTTCTTCAGTCCTTGCCTAGCATGTCAACGCCGATGGAGCGCTCGACAGCGCTCCGCATTTCCTGGAAACTAAAATGGGTGCTTCCCTGGTGCGTCGGGATGGTTGTCAGGATGGCCGCGCTCAGCGCGCGGAACTCCTTCAGGGCCTCGGGGTCGAGCGCGGCGGACGTCTCCGTCACCAGCACCAGCGCCACCTCCGGGTCGCGCGCGGCGCGCATCAGTTCGACCTTGAACGCCTCCGCGCCCTCGACGGGGACCACGGTGACGCCGACGCCCTTGAAGCCCAGGATCAGGCCCCGCTCTCCTATCGCAACCGCCTTAGACATAGCATTCCCGCAACCGCCGCCGCAGCATCTCGGGGTCTATCCCGTTAAAGCGGCCGCTGATGACCAGTTTGAGGTTGAAGACCTGGGCCTTCAGCCCGACAAAATATCCGGCAACGCGCTCGGGCCCCATGGTCTGGAGCTTCGCGCCCTTGGCGAAGTTCATGAGCGCGTTGGAGGTGTGCAGCTCGAACGCCTGCACCGGGTCCTCGTCGGCGCTTTCCAGCGCCTGGCGGAGACAGTCCCCCACGACCCCGGGCACCACCGCGCCCCAGCCCCGCGGGTCGCCCGCCGAGAGCAGGCCCCGGATGATGTGCGTGTGCCCGCCCAGGGGGGTCACGTGGTCCTCCAGCGCCTTGAGCGGCTGGCCCGACCGGGCCGCGCGCCACAGCATCGTGACGGCGCGCGAGAGGACCAGGTCGTCCACATAGGCCGTGATCATCGGAATGTCCAGCCCCGCCGCCAGATCAAGCATGTGGCGGAGATAGGCCCCGTCCAGCGCGGCGTCGAGGGAGGCCCGGGCCGCCGGGTCGTCGGAGGGGCTGCCGCCCAGGCGGGCGAGGGTCATCCGCAGGTCCTGGGGCAGTCCGCCCACATCTCCCGCGGCCGCCGCGGCCAGGCGCTCCTCGCTGAAGAGGTTCGCCGGGAACGGGTAGGACCCGAGGCGCAGCAGGGCGCGCTTGAGGTTGAGGTAGTCGCCGGGAAGGAGAAAGAGGCCGGCGACGGCGTCGGAGGGGCTGTTCGCGCGGACGGCGAGCATCTCATGACGGAAATGCTGGTCCACGATGTCGTTCCACTCCTCCCAGGACGCGCCCGGCGTGACGAAGTCGCGCAGGGGGGTGTCCTGGAGCCGGTGCAGCAGGTCGTCGAGCTTCTCGACGCCGGCGAGGCTCTGGAAGAAGTCCCGGGGGAGCAGGCCGCCCTCCAGGACGCTCACCTGCCCGCAGACGAAACCCCAGTCTTCCTTTTCTGTGCTCAGTGTAACCACGTTGCCGTATCACCTAATGTTCGGGCCGCGCGTGCGGCCCGCCCGCGGCGTTCACTCACTCAAACAGGGCGGCCGCGATTTCGGGCGCCATCGTCCTCTCCAAGTCCGCGAGCAGCGTGTCCAGGGTCTGGTCCACCTGGTAGGCGCCCGCGTCCAGCACGAACCCGCCCCGCGCGGCCAGGGGCTTGTCCCGGTCGAGCGCCAGCGGGGCGGCCCCGCCGCCGGAACGGTTGATCTCGGCGATGAGGGTCTCGAACACCGCCGCGTCGTTCGGATGCACGCGCACGCGGCCCCCGCCGTTTCCGGCGGCGGCGCGCAGCAGGCCGAGCATCATCTTTCCGTATTCGGAGGCGGGCAGGGCCAGCACGGCGGCCTTCGCCCCGGCGAACACCTCGGCGAGGCGCGCGTTGCGGACGGCCAGCAGCTCCTTGCTGTGGGCGCCGCGGGCGCGGATCACCTGGCGGGCGCACTCCTCCTCAATGGCGCGGACAGCGGCCTGGTAGCGGCGCTCGCCCTCCAGTTCGGCGGCCTCGCGGGCGGATTTCCCCCGGGCCTCGGCGGCGGCGCGCGCCTTGTCCAGAATGCGGTCCGCCTCCTTCTTCGCCGACTCCAGCACTGTCTGACTGATTGCGTCCAAAGCCATGGCACGCAGTCCTTTATGTGTTGGGTCCGGAGACCTACTGCAGGAAGTTCAGGATCAGGATGCCGGCGAGCAGGCCGACCACGGCGTAGGTTTCCACCATGGCGGGCAGCACGATGGCGCGGCCGAAGTCCGACTCGCGCCGCGACACCAGGCCGATGGCGGCCGCGGAGGCCTGGCCCTGCCAGATCGCGGAGACCATGAGCGCCAGGCCGACGCCGAAGCCCGTGAACAGCAGGGTGATGCCGGCGTTAATGGTCTCGGGGAGCTGGCTGGTCACGATGAGCATCATCATGATGAAGCCGTAGAACCCCTGCGTGCCGGGCAGGGCGAGCAGCACCAGCAGGCGGCCGAAGAGGTGGGGCTTCTCGCTGAGGACCCCGGCAGCGGCCTGGGAGGCCGTTCCAATGCCCTTTGCGGAACCCGCGCAGCCGAGCCCGACGGCCAGTCCCGCGCCCGCAAACGCCAAACCCATGCTCAACGATGACAGATCCATGTTCAACCTCCACTCAAGGTGTCCCGGAAACGCTCCGGCTGTTTCCCGCCCCCGGCACCGGCCGGCCGACGGAGTTTCATTTGTTCCCGTCTCAGGCCTGCGGGGCCGCGGACTTTTTCAATATTGCGGCGGGCGAGTTAAACCCGAGCGGCGCGAACTCGCGCGAGCCGCCCTCGTAGAACCGTCCGAACCACTCCACAAAAAGCAGGCGCATCGCGTGCACGAAGGCGCCCAGCACGTTGATCAGGAAATTGAAGATGTGCGCGAAAATCAGGACCAGCACCGTCAGCACGGGGCCCACCCACGGAATGTCCCAGAGCATCCCCGCGATCATGTTGAAAGAAAGCGCCAGAATGCCCGTGGTCAGGCCCAGCGCCAGCAGGCGGCAGTAGGACATCACATCGCCCAGGAAGGCCGTCAGTCCGTAGGAGCCCACGATGCCGTACAGGCTCATGACGCCCACGCCCGCCTTGGCGAAGATGCTCTTCTCGTCCCGCCCCTGGGTAAGCACCAGCGCCACGGCGCCGCCCCCCAGCACCACCAGCCCCACCGTGCCCAGAACGGGCGGCATCACCGGAACGAAATTGGCGGCGATCACCAGCACAAAGCCCGTCAGGGTGATGATCCAGAAGAGCCCGTCGCAGACGGCGGAGGTGATGTCGCCCGCGCGGACGGCGCCGTACATTTTCAGGCCGATGCCGAAGAACTGGTTCAGGATGCCAAGCAGCAGGGCGACCCCGAGGGCGGGCATGGTCTTCTGAGACGGGTCCAGCACGGTGACCGCGGCCATGAACCGCGCGAGGATGTTGTCCGGCGGCACGAAGGACGCCTTGTACAGGTCGCCGAAGAAGGACCCCATCAGGAAGCCGAAGCACATCGTGGAGATGCCCGCCCAGAACAGAAGGCGGGCGAAGTTGTTGAGCCCCTCGAAATCCCGCGTCTTCCGCGCGAGGTATCCGGCGGAAATCGCGAGAATGATGCCGTAGGCCGCGTCGCTGAAGCAGATGCCGAAGAAGATGTAGAAATTGAACATCATGAACGGCGACGGGTCGAACGCGTTGTAGGGGGGCAGGCCGAACATGCCGGTCAGCAGTTTGAAGGGCTGGGCGCCGCCGGTCTCGGTCAGGCTCACCGGGACGTCGTCGTCGGGCAGCGGGTCCGCCGCCTCGCAGGACGCCCCGGGGAACTCCTCC
>JAKPUV010001133.1 GCA_029554925.1 Candidatus Hydrogenedentota bacterium
CCGGACACGGAATAGCACAGCGCGCCGTGGATGAACACCTCCAGCGCCACCGGGCAGGCGTTCCGGACCGCCCGGATCTCGTCCACCGTCAGTTCCCGCGCCAGCACGACCCGCTCAAACCCCATCTTCTGCGCGGCCAGCGCGCCGTCGGCGTTGTGGATGGTCATCTGGGTGGAGGCGTGCAGGGGGATCTCCGGGCACAGGGTCCGGGCCAGGCGCAGCACCCCGAGGTCCTGGAGGATCAGCGCATCCGGGCCAATGCGCCGCAGGTCGTCCAGCAGCGCCGCCACGTCGCCCAGCTCGTCGTCCCGGACCAGCGTGTTCAGGGTGATGTACAGTTTCCGGCCCAGGTCATGCGCCAGCGCCGCCATGCGGGCCAGGTCGTCCCGCGTGAAATTCTGCGCCCGCAGCCGGGCGTTGAACTGGTGCGCGCCGACATACACCGCGTCCGCCCCGGCGTCCAGCGCGGCGAGAAAGGCCTCCATCCGTCCGGCAGGGGCGAGCAGTTCCGGCGGCCGGGCGGGGCCGGCCGGGGCGTCTGTGGGGCGTGCGGGCATGGGGATCCTTCAGGGATTAGCGGTTCGCGCGGGAAAGCGGTATTATACCCGACAACCTTTCCGCCGTCCGCCGGAAGCGCGGCGCCGCGCGGGAAACGGCTTCGATTTCAGGAGGAACCGCGATGAAACCCCTTTGGACCTGTCTGGCGGCGACCGTTGTCCTCGGCACCGTGCTCTGCCCCTGCGCTCCCGCAGGGGAAGTCTTCCCGCCGCCGGAGGGCATCGAGGTGCTGCCCCTGTGGCCCGACGGCGCGCCGGAGGCCAAGGGCACGGACGAGGCGGACACGCCCCGGATCGCCGTGTTCCCCGCGCCCAAGGAGACTTCCACCGGCGCGGCGGTCGTGGTCTGCCCCGGCGGCGGCTACGGCGGGCTGGCCATCGGCTATGAGGGCTACGAGGTCGCGCAGTGGCTCAACCGCCTCGGCGTGACCGGCGTGGTGCTGCGCTACCGGGTCGCCCCCTACCGGCACCCGGTGCCGCTGGGGGACGCCCAGCGCGCCCTGCGCCTCGTGCGCAGCCGGGCGGGGGAGTGGGGGATTGACCCCGACCGCATCGGCATCCTCGGATTCTCGGCGGGCGGGCATCTGGCGTCCACGACGGGCACCCACTTCGACGCGGGGGACCCGGC
>JAKPUV010001150.1 GCA_029554925.1 Candidatus Hydrogenedentota bacterium
TTGCGTCCTTGCAGCCGCCATAAGTCGCCGCGTCCGCGAAGGACACTTCATGCCCTCGCGTGTAGCCCTCCAGGGCGAGTTTCAGCCATGCCTTCTGCCCCGCCTTATCTGCGTCCAGACACAGCACAACCTGCCGCGCCCGCAGCCATTCCCACCGCATACCGTCCACGCCAAACACAGCCGCCGCGTTCACATAGCCCGCAGCCATGAAGCTGATCGCATCGAACGCCCCTTCGCATATGTAGCACCTGTCAGCCAGAAGCGCCGGCCCGTTGAAGACTCCCTTCGGCCCTGGGAGGTGATCGTGTCTCAGGTTGTCGGGCGCTTCCACCACCGCCCGGCCATACAGGTTAACCACCTCGCCCGCCGGGTTAGTGTGTGGGAACACCACGCGCCCGCAGCGCCCGCGCCCGAGCCATCGCCCAGGTGCCGCATACCCCACCCCCACAGACTGAGCAAGAGCTAGAGGTATGCTCCGGCCCTTCAGGTATTCCTCCCCCGGCGAGCCGGCAAGCGCCGCCTGATACCCCCTGAGCCGTTCGGCGAGTTCAGGTTTTGCGATGGGTTCGGGTTTTGGCTGTGGTGGAGCCGCCACCGGCACGGTTTTGCTCGCGGTTTTCCGTATGTGGCCCGCCGGTTCGTCCAGGCCCGCCATCGCCGCAAGATCGCGCACGGCTTCGCCGAAACTCAGGTTGTCTGCACGTTGCAGGAACTTGAATCCATCGCCGCCGCCGCAGCCGGCGAAGCATCTCCATGCCCCGGTTTGTGTGCTGAAGCTAAAGGACGGGCTGCGGTCATCATGGAAGGGACACCTTGCCTGCCGCCACTCGCCGCGCCCCTTCTTGACGTTCTCCAGGCGCGGTTCAAACACTTCAGCCCACCGCCCCACCATGCGCCGGCGAAGCTCCTCCACGTCATACACGGCGCTCCTCCTCCAACAGCCTTCCAAAGTCAGGCTTGAAGATCAAGGGCACATCTCCCATGTCGCCGAAGCGGTTCTTCCTCACCACGAGTTTCACGTTCCGGTTCGGATAGATCGCCGCCCCGTCCCTATTCTCCACCAAGAACATTACGGTGTCTCCCGTATACTCCAGGGCGCTCGACTCCGCCAAACTCAGGAAGTTCGCATCGCCTTGCCCGGCCCGGTTCTGACTGCTCACGGCTAGCACGGGAATACGCAGCGGATTCGCGAGTTCGTCCCGAAGCTCGCCAATGAGCTTCGCGATGTCGTGCCGAAACTCGCCGCCGCCCTGGTAACGCCCGCCGGCCCACCGCTGCGTGTAGTCCACCACAACGAACGCGGTTTCAGCTCCATGCCGCTCCATCGCCTGCATCGTTCGCGCCCTGAGCTGTGAAACAGTCATAGTCGCCGCGCCCTCGATGAAG
>JAKPUV010001161.1 GCA_029554925.1 Candidatus Hydrogenedentota bacterium
GGAGTTCACCCGCACCGTCAGCGCGAGCCTCGGGGCGGACACGGTCCGCAAGGGCGTCATCTCCTCCCTCGCGAGCCTCGTGCTTGTGGGCGTTTTCATGGTGTTCTACTACCAGGGGCTGGGCATCGTGGCCCTGCTCGGGCTGGTGGTGAACGCCCTGTTGATCATCGCCGCCATGGCCTACTTCAACCTCACGCTCACGCTGCCGGGCATCGCGGGCCTCGTGCTCACCATGGGCATGGCGGTGGACGCCAACGTGCTCATCTACGAGCGCATCCGCGAGGAGCTGCGCCTGGGCCACACGGTTCTGGCCTCCGTTGAGGCCGCCTTCAAACGGGCCGGCATCACGATCCTCGACGCCAACCTGACCACGCTCATCGCGGGCGCGGTGCTCATGCAGTTCGGCACGGGCCCGATCCAGGGCTTCGCCCTCACGCTCAGCATCGGTATCTGCACCACGCTCTTCTCCGCGCTGGTCGTGACCCCGGCCATCGTGGACTTCATGCTGTCCAAAAAGCTGATCACCAAGTGCCGCATGCTGGCGCTGGTCCCGGCGAACCCCGGCATCGGGTTCATGCAGGTGCGCAAGGTCGTCATCTCCGTGAGCGTGGCGTGCATCGCCGTGGGCATGGTGTGGTTCGGCACGCGCGGCATGGACAACTTCGGCGTGGACTTCCGCCAGGGCACCAACCTGATGCTGTCGCTGAAGGCGGACCAGCAGATTCCCGTGGACCAGGTGCGCTCCGCCCTCACCTCCGCGGGGTTCACCAACCCCGTGGTCCAGGAGACCTCGGACGAGGAAAACCGCCCCAACCTCTTTATTGTCCGCGTGGGCGACGTGACCCGCGAGACCACCGCCGGGGTGGAGGGCGCCCCGGCGACGGTGCGCACCGTGGCGGAGCGCATCCAGGAGACAATGGTGCCCCTTACTCCGGGGAAAACCCCCGGCGAGGTGGTGATTGAGGACGAGCAGACGGTGGGGCCGTCCGTGGGCGCCCAGCTGCGCTGGGACGCGCTTAACGCGCTGTTCTGGGCGCTGGTCTTCATCATCGGCTATGTGTGGGTCCGTTTCGAGCTCCGGTTCGCCCTGGGCGCGGTGCTTGCGCTGGTCCACGACCTTCTGTTCACCGTGGGCGTTTTCTCCCTGATCGGCGGGGAA
>JAKPUV010001210.1 GCA_029554925.1 Candidatus Hydrogenedentota bacterium
CTGTTTCCGTTTTCTTCCGCCGGGGCCGGCGCCGGGGGTGCGGCCGATGCCGCGGATGCGGGCCTTCATGCACGAGTGGCACTCGCGGCCCGTCTCGGAGATGCAGGCCTTGGCGGGGTAAATCTCGTAGAGTTTCCGGTATTCCGGCGGGGTGAGGTTGGGCATCACGATGTTGGCCCCGCGCTGCAGGCCCAGTTCGCGGCCCCGCGCGAGGTTCAGCGTGGCGAGGGCGGTCGTGCTGGGGATGTTGCCCTCGGGGCAGGCCAGCCGCGTGAGGGCCACCACCTTGTAGGTCATGGCTTCCGTGTTGGGCACCTGCTCCCCCTCGGGCGCGGGCATGGGCACCAGACAGTCCGCGCCGTCCACGGGCCGGTTCTCCGACAGCGGGGTCGCGGGATGGGGGATGTAGGGTCCCACGCCGATCATGTCGAGGTCCAGTTCGCCGAACGTGGCGATGTCTTTCGCGAGCATCGCATACGTCTGGCCGGGGATGCCGACCATGACCCCGCTGCCCGCCTCGTAGCCCAGCTCCCGCAGACGGCGCAGCATGGCGATGCGGTCGGAGAGGGTGCGGCCGGGTCCGGGCGGGTGGATCATGGCGTAGAGTCGGGGATCGGAGGTCTCAAAGCGCAGGAGGTAGCGGTTGGCCCCGGCCTCCCGCCAGGCGACGAGGTCCTCGTCGGGCCTTTCTCCCAGGCTCAGCGTCACCGCCAGCCCCGTCTCCGCCTTGATGGCCTGGATAAGACCGGTCACCCAGTCCCGCGTGATGCCGTAGTCCTCGCCGGACTGGAGCACGACGGTCCCGTAGCCGAACTCCCGCGCCTCGCGCGCGCAGTTCAGCACCTCCTCCCGGTCCATGCGGTAGCGGGTGAGTCCGGTGTTCTCCGCGCGCAGGCCGCAGTAGCCGCATTTGCGGCAGCAGTGGCTGGAGATTTCGATGAGCCCGCGCAGGTGCACCTCGTCGCCGACGTTTTCCCGGCGGACGGCGTCGGCGCGCGCCCACAGCTCCTCCAGCCGCGCGGGGTCCTCCTCGCGCAGCCAGCGCTCGATCTCTTCCAAGGGGGGGCGTTCGGGAATCATGGTGTTTCCGTTTTCAGGGGGTAAAAAGGCACACGTTAACTTGTCCGGTAAACACGTCACCGCCCCGGCGGATTCCCCGCGACGGCGGCCTGGTAGGCCTCCAGAGCGGCGGGAAAGGGCTCCAGGGCGCGCTCGAAGATGCCGAGGCTGTACGCGATGGCGAGGCCGTAGTTGGTGACGGGCACGCCCGCCTGGCGGCAGCGCAGGATGCGGGTGAGCATGGCGCGCCGGTTGGTGGTGCAGGCGCCGCAGTGGACCACCAGCGCGTACTCCGCGAGGGTGGCCGGGAAGTCGTGTCCCTGCACATGGTCAATCTGGAGTTTCCCGCCGACGTACTGCGTGAGCCACCGGGGGATTTTGACCCGGCCGATGTCGTCCGCGATGGGGTGGTGGCTGCACGACTCCGCGATGAGCACCTTGTCGCCGGGCTTCAGCCCGCCGATGGCCGCCGCGCCCAGGGTCTG
>JAKPUV010001219.1 GCA_029554925.1 Candidatus Hydrogenedentota bacterium
CAGGTTCTCCCACGCCTTCAGCGGCAGGGTGTCCACGGCGGGCAGCACCACCACGCGCCACGCCAACCCGTTCACGCGCAGCGCCCCGCGCCGCACATGGGCCTCCGCCAGCGCCGGACCGTCCACATAGGTGAAGTCGCGTCCGGCGGCGAACAGGCCCTGCGACGCCTCGTTGTAGACCTTCTGGAGGCGCTGGACCCCGGCGGGCAGGTCGCGGGTCCACTCGCGCGACGGGGTGTAGTGGGCTTTCAGCGTGTCGGCGGGGTAAACCACCGCGATGTCCGTCACCTGCCGCCCGCCCTTGAGGGCCGTGCAGCAGCGGCCCGTCCACTCGTTCAGCCGGACCAGCGCGTCGTCCGGGAAGTCTTTGAAGGAGTAGTAACTCGTTATGGTCGTGATGCCGGCGACCATCTGACGGTTCAGCGAGCCCCGGATTTCGTCCTCCGTCACGGCATAGACGGGCCGGGTGTCACCCTCCGCGCGCCAGCGCTGGCTGTGGTCCGACGCCTCGCTCATTGTGACCGCGCGCCCCTCCAGGTCCGCCGCGCTGGACACCAGCCGCGCCACCTGCCACGGCACCTCGGACGGGATGCTGGTCAGGCAGTCCATGCTCGGCGCGTGCAGGCGCCGCAGGCACTGGAAAAAGTCGCCGTAGAGCGGCGGATGCGCCAGGACAGACTCCTCGCACAGCAGGTGCCCGCCGGACAGCACATCGTGCCGGTCGCACCACGCCTGTATCTGGCCGAAGTAATGCTCCGACACGAGGTCGCCGACGGTGCCCCAGAAATCATACCGCGCCTTCTCCGCCACCGGACCCGCCCCCCACACCAGATGCGGCAGCACGGATGCCACAGGGTAGCCGTTGCGCTTTTCGAAGGCCGCGGGCAGGTTCTGCGACCACGGCAGCACCGACCACGGCTGTCTCCGCATGAACACGCTCATGAGGGACGGCTCGTCCGTGAACGTGGACACGAACCACTTCCCGAGATCCTTCCCCAGCCGCGCCGCATAGGCGTCGTGGTTCACCTCGAGAAACCGGGCCGTCGGCTCGGGCATCAGCAGGTTGATGTACGGCAGCTTGTCCGCCAGGCTCACCGCCGTGTGCGTGCCCTCGTACAGCCGGTCCTCCGTGACCACCAGCACCCGCCACGCCCCCGACGGCGCCTCCCACGACAGTTTGCCGTCCTGAACCCGCGCCGAA
>JAKPUV010001259.1 GCA_029554925.1 Candidatus Hydrogenedentota bacterium
CGGTGGCGGCGGGGTATGAGGCCTGGGAGCGTTTCGACATGGACGGGGCGCGGCGTTTTCTGGACGCGGCCCGGCGCGTTGCCCAGGGGGATGCCGGGACCGCCGCGCTGGCAGCGTCGCTGGGGGAAAATCTGGCGGCACTGGACACGCGGGCGGAGAACGAGGGGTTCTGGCATGTGCTCAACCTGCGCGCCCATGCGGCGCGGGCGCTGGCGCGGGGGGACACGCACCGGGCGGTGATGGCGGTGAACGCGGCGGCGGAGTCTTTCCTTAAGCACGCGCTGGGGCGGGATTTCCCCGACCGCCCGGACCCGCATGCCCGGCTGGAGTTTGAGGAACTGCCCGCGCAGGAGGAGATTGAGCGCGTGGGCAGGCTTCTTTGGGGCGGCGGTTACCGCAGAACCACGGGCTGTGGGTTTCTGACTTTCATGAACAGCTTCCAGGTGTACGCGGCGTGGAGGGGCCTCGACGACGGAGCGGTCCGCGGATGGGGCCCCCGGCTTCACGAGTTGTCGCAGACACGCAATCGCCTGCCCTGGGCGCATGGGGCCACGGGCGACGCGGCCCCGACGCCGGAGGAGGTGGAGGCGCATTTGAAGACGCTGGACGATCTGACGAATGCGTTTTCGGCGGCGCCGGACCGGGCGGCCGCCGAAAAGGCGGGCAACGGCTTTGACTTCAACGCGGCCTCCGCGGTGTAGCGGCGGGCGGCAGGTGAAAGACAGGAGGGTTGGCATGGCCACGGCATTGATCTTCGACATCAGCGGGAAACAGCGGCACATCTTCAGCACGACCATGCTCCGCAGCATTGTGGGCGCGTCGGCGCGGATGGACATGCTGAACAGCGCGTTCCGGAGCCGGTTCAGCGAGGAGCTGGTCTATTCGGGGGGCGGCAACGGCGTGGCCGTCTTCGCCGACGACAGGCGGCTCCAGGAGGCCGAAGCCTTCCTGTCGGAGCAGGCCGCGCTGCTCGGCGTGGCGCTGCCCCGGGCCACGCTGCAAACCGCCGGCCCCGATCTGGATTGGGACGAGCTCGACCGGCTGCAGGCGCGTCTGGCGGAGGTCAAACGGCGCGCCCAGCCCGCGCCCCAGCCCTTCAGTTTCCCCCTGGCGGACCAGTGCCAGGTGTGCGGACGGGGCGCCGCCCTGCCGGGCACGGTGGAAGACAAGCATGTCTGCTTCCGGTGCCGCGAGAAACTCGTCTGGGGGTTCGGGGACACGGACCACGGGACCCATGCGGGGCAGGCCCACCAGTGGATCGCCCAGGCCGCGTATCAGCGCGATGCCGCGGGGCTGTTCATGCTCAACCTGGAACAGACCGCCTCCGTTTGCCGCAAATGGCGGCGGGCGAAGGCGGGCGCCCCCGCGGACGCCCGCGACCGGGACGAGGAGCGCAGCCTGATGGCGGTGGTCTGCATGGACGGCAACGGCATGGGCCGCCGCATCGAGGCCCTGCGCGAAAAGGGAAAGCGCGAGGGCAGAAGCCCCCACGAACTGCTCGGCGCGTTTTCCGACGGCGTCGAGGCGGTGCTGAAGGAGTCCCTCAAGCGGGCCATGCATGAGGTCTTCGGAGAGACCCTTCCGCAGGGGGTGCGCATCCCGCTCCGGCCGCTGATCGCCGCGGGGGATGACATCTGCCTCATCACGGCCCCGGAGACGGCGCTGGACCTCACGCGGAGCATCGCGGCCCACTTCGCCGAAGCGGCGCGCGTCACCGACGCCGGCCTGCGCGGCGTCACCCTGTCCGCGGGCATCGCCGTGGTGCACAGCAGCTTTCCCGTGTCCGAGGCCGTCGGGCTGGCCGAGGAGCTGCTCTCCAGCGCCAAGCGCGGGGGGCAGGAAGCCCGGGCGGCGGGGGGCGATCCGCCCGCGATGGTGGATTTCGCCGTGGTGCTGGACGCGAAGATGGACGCCCTCCCGGTGCGCCGCCGGCGCGAGTGCGTGTTCGCGGCGCCGGACGGCAAGACGTTCACCCTGACCCGGAAGCCCTACCGCCTGACAGAAGAAGGACCCGACGGGCAGCCCAGCCTGGCGTGTGTGCAGGAGAAGGCGAAGGAGCTGAGGGCCACCAAAGTGGCCCGGTCGAAGATCAAGGCCCTGCGCGAGATTCTGCGCGAGGGTCCGGATGAGCGGGCCGACCGGCTGGCGCCGTACCGCCGCGAGGGTGCCAAATGGAAGAAACTGAAAACGCTGATGGACTGGCATCTTGAAGAAACGGACACCGGCCGGAAGGAGGCCTTTCTCGACATCGTGGAGGTCTATGACTTCCTGATGGAGAACCCTGAAGACGCGCAGGCTCCGGCCGCGAGGGAGGACTGACACCATGCTGAAAGTGACTCTTGAACTGCTCTCGGACATGCACATCGGCAACGGATTGTCCGACGGGGTGGTGGATTCCGACTTTGACCGCGACGAGTCGGGCAGGCCCTGCGTGAAGGGAAGCACCCTCAAGGGACTCCTTCGGGAGTCCTGCCTGGACCTGCTGGAATGCCTCGGCGGAAAAGTCGCCGGCGGCGGGGCCCTGCTGGAGGCCGTCTTCGGCCGGTCTGAAGACGCCCCCGGCGCGGGCGGGGTCGTGTTTCCGTTCCTGAGGCCGTCAGCGGCGGCGGCGCAACGGGTGGTCACCGGACACACGGAGATTGACGCCCGCACCGGCACCGCGGCCAAGGGACGGCTCTATCTGGTCGCCCACGCCCCGGCCGGCCTCCGTTTCGAGGGTGAACTGGCCGACGGGGGCATTCCCCCAGAACAGCTTGACCGGGCGCGCGCACTCCTTTCCCTGGGGCTGCTGAACCTGGAGGGGGTGGGCGGCAAGCGGCGCGCGGGCAAAGGCCGGGTGAAGGCCCGGCCCGCGGACTGGATGCCCCTGGAACCGCCGGCGTTGCTCCAGCGGGTCAACGAGGCGATAACCGTCCTGAAAGCGCCCCCGGCGGCTGCGGCGGCGCAGCAGGCCCGGGGGCCGGCCCTCCCCGAAATCCGCAGCCTGTCCGAATCCAACGCCGTGTGCGCGCTGGACCTGACCTTCACGGCGGAGGCCCCCCTGTGTTTGCCGGACGGTCCGCCCTCGGGCAACCGCTTCGGCTGTCTGGACCATGTGCCGCCGGGCACCCTCGCGGGGCTCTTTTTCAACCTGCTCAAACGCCGCGGCTATGCCGGGGAGGACATTGAGCGCCTTCTGACGGCGCGCGCTGTCGCCTTTCCCGCGCTGCTGCCGCTGCCCGGCGGGGACGCCGCCCCGGCGGATGCGTTCCCCGTTCCCTGGCCCCTGAGCCTGGAGGCGTGCAAGAAGGCCCGCGGCGAAGCCGGCCACCATTTCGCCGACGGGCTCGGCAGGGCGCCTGCGCTTTGCGGAACATGCCAGGGGGCGGTGAGCCCCGAGGCGGGGAAGTTCTTCCGGCTTGCCGCCGAAGAAGTGCGGGTCGGCGGCGTCTCGAAAACCCTGACCATGCACAACCGCATTGACCGCGCCACCCAGACCACCACCGACGCGGGCGTCTTCACGCAGGAGGTGATCCCCGAGGGGACGGTGTTCCGTGGAAGAATCTTCTTCGCCACCCCGGAGCTCCGCGCTTTCTGGATGACCGTTCTGGGGGGGGGCGGAAACAGGGCGGTGGCCGCCTTCGGCAAGGGGCGCAACCGCGGCTATGGCCGGGGTGTTTTGGCGTGGACGGAGGCGGCCGACACGGCGCTGCCCCGGTTCAAAGCCCGGTGCGACGCCGCCGCGGGAGACACCTTCTCGCTCCTCCTGCTTTCCCCGGCCATCCTGCTGGAGGATTCGCTGGCCGTGAAGAACGCCCCGGACGGCGTGGATCTGGCCCTCGCCCTTGGGGAGGCCGCCCCCTTCTGCGACCTCGACAACGGGGACGGCGCGGCCTTTTCCCGGCTGGTGCCGGTCTTCCCCTACAACAGCCACCGGACCATGCCCGAGTTCCCCGAAATGGTGCTGACCCCCGGAAGCGTGTTCCGGTTCCGGTGGAGCGGGGACGTTCCGGAGGACCGCAGGCGCCTCCTGCTGGCGCGTCTGGAGTGTCTGGGCATCGGCGAGCGGCGCAATCTGGGCTATGGCCGCTGCATGACCAACCCGCTCGCCGGGGTCGCCTTGGCCGCGGATGCCCGGCTGGAGGTTGATCCCGAAATCCGGAAAGCCGGGAGGCGGCTCAGCGAAAACGCCGTCGCCGCGCGCGCGGCGGCGGATGCCTTCTTTGCGGCGAACCGGGCCGATGCCGCGAACTGCCCGGGCGCTTCGCAGCTCAAGGGGGTGTTTGACACCGCCGCGGCCGGCGGCGCGAACCGCATCAAGGAGGAAATCGAGAAGAGAAGCAAACGGACACGGGAAAAGGAGAAATGGTTCAGCGTCGTCCATGACCCCGGGACCAGGACAAATCTGACCTATGAGGCGCACCTCTCGGCGTTTGTGGACACTTACGGCGTTGAGGGCATGCAGCAGTTTGTGAGGGCGGCCCAGGAGGCCGATGACCACCGCCGGCGCGGATTCTAGGAGCAAAACCATGAACATAGCCGAAGCATCAGCACCCATCCGCCTGGTTCTTGAGGGCACTCTCCGCATGCGCGGCGCCTTTGCCAGCGCCGGCACCGAAATCAGGGCCGGCGACGACGCCACCCTGCTGCGCGACGGCGGGGGAAAGGTTCTTCTGAGCGGCACGGGCCTCAAGGGCGCGCTCCGTTCCCTGATGGAGCGGACCGGCGAGGCTTCTGTCGAGTCTCTGTTCGGCAAGCAGGACAACGCCTCCCGTATCGTGATTGCGGACGCCGCCTTCGACACGCAGGGCCAGAAGCGGCACCGGGTGGCCATCAACCGCAAGCGCGGGGTCGCGGCGGACGGGCTTCTCTTTGACCAGGAGATGACCGGCCCAGGCGCCGCCTTTCCGGTGCGCGTCACCGTGAAAAGTTCGCAGGACACCCTGGAGGCGGACCGGCAGGCCCTCGCATGGATCAAGGCCCTGCTGGAGTGGGGCGCCGTCACCCCCGGGGGCGACTCCCGCCGCGGCGCGGGGCATTGCCTCCTCAAGCACGCCTCGGTTCGTGAGTACGACAAGAGCGCCGAGGAGGGGCTGGCCGGGTGGCTCGCGGGGACCGATCCCATCGCCGAAACGGCCCTCGCCGCTCCAGCGCTTCCCGGCGGCAGCCTCCGCTTTTTGGCCGTGGACCTATCCCTTGCCTTCGCGGACGGGGTGCTTGTGGGCGGCGGCGACAAGAAGGACGCGACCAGTGATCTTGTCGCCTACACCATGACCGACGCCGAGGGCAACGAGCGTCTCGTGCTTCCCGGCGGGGGGATTCGGGGCGTCCTGCGCCAGGCCGTGGAGCGCCTCTGGCGGCTGCGCGGCGCGGCCAATGTGTGCGACCCCTCTGAGGCGGGCGGCTGGTGCTCGGCCGAACGCAGACGCACCGGCGGGAAAACCGATGGGACGGACCTTTGCCCCGTGTGCGCCCTCTTCGGCGCCATCAACTGGCGCGCGCCGCTGGCCATCAGCGATTTCGTCAAGCGCGGAGGCCTCCCCGACAACCCCTGCCTTGTGGACCACGTCGCCATCAACCGTTTCCACGGCGGGGCGGAGGAGTCGAAAAAGTTTGACGAGACCCCCGTTTTCACCGACGGGTTCGCGGGGCGGGTGATGCTCGAAAACCCCACCCCCAAACAGCTCGCCGTGCTGGCCCACCTCGGGCTCATGGCCCGCGACGGGGAACTGTGGTTCGGGCACTCCACCCACCGCGGCATCGGCCGCCTGACCGGAATCACCGTCAAGCGGCTGAGCCTCTTGCAGGCGTCCCCCTGGACCGCGGGGGTGCCCGCTCCCTTCGATGAAGCCGCCGCCCTGATCTCGCAGAGTGGTGCGGAGATTGACTGGATGAAGTGGCTGGCGGCCCTCGAGCCGGCCATGACAACCCTTGAGGAGGCATGACATGAACGTCACCGCGCTGAACATCGGGAACTGCGAGGCCTATCCGGAGGACGCGCAGTGGATCTATTGGGAAAACGCCTCCCGCGCCCACTACGGCCCCGCCACCGCGGAGGCCTGGCAGGACGGACTCGGCCAGGCCGACCGGATGATCGCCTTGGGGGTCCGCTCCACGGTGGAACTGCGCCGACTCGAGGGAAGGGGCTGGCGCGGCAGGAGGGGGACAGACCCCTCCGCGAACGCCTCACGAGTGGCCTACGCCGGCAGAGACGCCGTGCGCGAACTGCGCATTGACGCCACGGCGTGGGTGACAGGCCCCCCCCCGCCCCTCCGCGCGGACCGCGGGGTGGACCTGGACAGCGGCCAGCCGGTCTGGCTGCCCTTCATCGCCGAGAACAACGGATAGAGGAGCCTTTTACCATGGCCACCGAGTTTGCAAACCCCTACAACTTCGTTTCCACCTCGGACAGCGACACCCGCGCGAGGCACCGGCCCCTTTCCGATGTGAAAGACGCCAACGGCGACCTCCTCAGCGGGGAGGTCTCCTGCGTGCTGGAAAACAAAACCCCCATGCTGGTCGGGGGAAAACGGCGCGACGGGCAAGGCGGGCAAAACAGGCAAGACAGACAGGACAGGCAAAAAGACCACAAGATCGTCGAGTTCTTCCAGCTCGACCACGAGAAGGCCCCCATGGTGCCCGCATCCACCCTGAAAGGGGTCATGCGCTCCGCCTACGAGGCCCTCACCAACTCCTGCATGCTTTTCCACAACCCCAACGACTTCGAGGGCAAACGCACCACCGAGTCGAGTTATGACGTCGAGGTCGGCATTGTCGAGTATCTGCCCCAGGCGGGTCACCCGGGCCGCATTCGCCTCGCCGACCGCTATCTCGCCCTGCCGGATGTCGTGGAAGCCGCCGGATTCTTCGTGACGGACAGGCGCCGGATGGAAGAGCTGGAATTCACCACACACCAGGTCTGGTGCGATGTCTTCACCGTGGAGAATACGGAAGACACCGCCGTCCCCATCCGCCGGGTGCGGCAAATGAGCACGAAGAAGAATGGCGCCTGCAACACGGAAGCGCGGCTGCATATCACCGGGGCAATTCCCACGCCCGATCTGCCCGTTTCCAGAGAGGCGCTTGAAGAGTACGCCGGCACGCCGCAGGAAGGGCAAACCGTCTCCTATCGCTGCAAGATGGGAGACAGGGGGTTTGTCGTGGACGCCCTGTTTGCCGGAAACAACAAAGTGTTTTCGGGCACCCTGGACAGGGACAGGAAGGGCAACTGGGTCGTGCGCCGCACCAAGAAGCATGTGGTGGCGGTTCCCCGCGACGCGGCGAACACCATTGAACTTTCCAAGGATGAGTATGACCGCTATCTCCATGTGCAGCGGCACGGGCAGCGGGAGAAGAAACACCGTCTTGATCTCAGGCCGGGCGACGTGGTCTTTTTCCGGGTGGGCGAGGGCGGCGCTGTGCGCCTGACCCGCGCCTCCCTGGGGAGGGAGTCCTTTGAAAAAAGCGTGTCCGGCCTCATGACCAAGGCCGAGCAGCCCTGCACCCATGTCAACAAGGACAAGGCGAACCACGATGACTGGGAGCTTTGCCCCGCATGCCAGCTCTTCGGCACCGTGGAGGACCGAAAATCGGCCGGCAGAAGGACCAATCAGGCGTATGCCGCCGCAGGCCGGGTGCGCTTCACCCATGCCCGCCCCCTGGACTGGAGCGAAAACCTCCGCCGGGAGTGGTTCTCGGAGGAGACACCCCTTCAAATCCTGAGCAGTCCCAAGCCCAGCTGTACCCCCTTCTATCTGCGCGCCGCCACCCTGGGCAACACGCAGCTCTGGGATGACGGGGAGCTCCCCTTTGAGTACGACGACCGGGCACGGCTGCGCGGGCGCAAGTTCTATCTCAACAACCCCGCGGCGGGCCTGGACAGTTTCCGCCGAGAGGGGAACGTCAAGGACAACCAGAACGTCAGCGCGAGACTTCTGAACCCAAACCGACGCTTCGCGTTCACCGTCCAGTTTGAGGGGCTCACCCCGCAAGAGCTGGGCGGACTCCTCTACACCCTCTCCCTGGAGGGATGCCTCCACGGCGTCGGCGCCGGCAAGCCCCTGGGCATGGGTGCCTGCGCCGTGACCGTCGAGAGACTCCGCCTGCACGGCGCCGAGTGGCACAGGACGCTCGACCTTGCGCGCCGGTGGCGGGAGGAAGCACCCGAAGGTTTTGTGAACGACTTCAAGAAGCTCCGCGCCAGCCAGGAAAAAGTGGACGACTTCGAGGCCATCCCCGCCGTCCGCGACCTCAAGGCCATCCGGGGGCTCCGGGCGAACGGCACCCCCCTCATCATGTATCCCAAGAAATACCATGAATACAAGGAGAGGGGACAGGAGGTGAGGAAGCCGGTCGGCTTCAAGTGGTTCATGGACCACGCCACCCTCAACCTCTCCGCCAGGGGACGGGCCCCGCAGTTCCTCCCCCTGCCCGAGGACATCGCCAGAAAGCCGCTCAAGACCGCCCTGCGGTACGAAGAGCTTCAAGAACTCCTGCCGGAAAGGTCCGGCGGCGGTCAGCGCGGCGGCCAATACGGCGGACAACGCGGCCCGGGGGGCTATCCAGACCGGCACGCGCCCCAGGGGCCGCCCCGCGGCGGGCGGGGTCCCGCGGGACGTGATGACCGGCGGCAGGACAGCCCCCCTGCCCTGCCGGCAAAACGGACCGGGAAAACCGTTGACTGCGTGGCTCTGGACGAGATTACGAAAAAGGGAAAACGCGTCTTCATGATTGTCGGCGGGGATCCCTCCAAGGACAAGGGCTGCCTCCTCGATGAAGGCGCCATCGGCGATCCGTCCCTGCTGGAACCCGGTGCCCGGCTCCGCCTGATGATCCATTCCGACAGCCCGGGGGGTATCCAGTTCAAACCACCCCGTGACTGAGACACGCCCGCAGCGCCGCGTTTGGCACTGCGGCACGCGGCCGGCGCGCCGGCGGCCCGCCGCAGGGAGCACAGCCCATGGCAAAACAACGGCTGCGGGAAACGGAGTGGGTGTCCGAGGAGTCGCTGGACGACGCGTGGGCCCACGTGCGGCAGGGGTCGGGCGCGCCCGGTGTGGACGGCATGGATCTGGCCTCGTTCGAGGCCGACCTGGCGCGGCAGCTGCGGGAGCTGGCCGCCGACCTGCACCGGGGCGCCTACCGTCCCCAGGCGCTGCTGGGCGTGGACATCCCGAAGAAGTCGGGTGGCTACCGCCGCATCGTCATCGCCACGGTGCGCGACCGGGTCGCCCAGACCGCGGCGCTCCAGGCGCTGCACCCGCAGGTGGAGCCCCTGCTGCACCCCTCGGCCTTCGCCTACCGCACCGGCCTGGGCGTGCAGGACGCCCTGGCCCGCGTGTGCGCCCTGCGCGACCAGGGCCTCACCCACGCGCTCCGGACGGACATCCGGAGCTTCTTCGACCGGGTGCCCCACGACCGCCTCTTCGCCCTGCTCGATGCCGAGATCCCCGGCACCCCCTGGCGTGCCCTTCTGCGCGACTGGCTCTCCGCCCCGGTGATGGAGCCCCAGGGGCGCGGATTCACCCCCACCACCGCCGGCCTGCCCCAGGGAATCCCCCTGTCGCCCCTTCTGGCAAACTTCTACCTCACCCCCTTTGACCGGGAAATGGCCGACAAAGGCTGGGAGGTCACCCGCTACGCCGATGACCTGGCCGTGTGCTGCGCCGATGCCGCGGCCGCCGGGCGCGCCCGGGCCGAGGCCGCCGCGGCCCTGGCCCCCCTGGGGCTCGAACTGGCGGACGAGAAAACCGCTGTCGCCTCCTTCGACGAGGGGTTCCCCTTTCTCGGGGCGCGCTTCCAGGGCGCGGAGCTCATCCCC
>JAKPUV010001293.1 GCA_029554925.1 Candidatus Hydrogenedentota bacterium
AGGAACCCGCCCAGCACCCCGTAGAGCACGAGCATGGTCAGGGAGTTCACGGCCACCATCACGAGCGTCAGGCCGTCGTTGCCGCGGGCGAGGTAGCCCCAGACCAGCACCATGGCCGTGCAGGGGGCGATGCCCAGCAGGATGCACCCGGCCAGATAGCTGCGCCACAGGGGGATCTGGAGCATCTTGACGCCGTCCGCCATCACCACCACGCCCGCACCATGCTCCGCGCCCACCGGCAGGTCCAGCCCGAAGGGCATCTTCACCAGGTCCACCGCCTCCGCGCCGATGAGGCCCCGGAACAGGGTGCCCAGGAACAGCAGGGCGATGGCGTACATGGTGAAGGGTTTCACGCACCAGTTGACGAAGAGGGTCAGCAGCACGGGTCTTCCGCTTTTCCCCGCCCGGACCACGCTGGCAAAGTCTATCTTGACCATGATGGGGTACATCATGAAAAAGAGGCACACGGCGATGGGGATGGACACCACGGGCGCCCCGTTGACGTTCAGGGACAGGCTGTCCAGATACCCGGCCAGGCCGGGGGCCAGTTTCCCCAGCACAATGCCGCCGACGATGCAGAGGCCCACCCAGAGCGTGAGGTACCGTTCGAAAACACTGGTCATCCTCCGCTCTTCAACCTGCCGGTCCGCGCATTCCATGGGTCTACTCCTTCGTTGCTGTGATGTTGGCCGAGGCCACGAAATTCTCCACGCCTGAACCGGGCAGCCACTGGCCCACAATCGCCGCGCTGTCGGATTTGATCCCCACCGTCACGGTGGAGAAGCCGGCGTCCCGCAGCAGTGCCTCCAGTTCCTGAACGGTCACCGCCCCGGAAACGCACCCGCAGTAGGCCGCCCCGTCTCCGGCCAGGGCGGGCGGGAGGGCGCCGGTCCGAACCACGTCGGACACCGCCAGCCGTCCGCCGGGCTTCAGCACGCGGAACGCCTCGCGGAAGACCTGGCCCTTCTCGGGCGACAGGTTGATGACGCAGTTGGAGATGATCACGTCCACCGAGGCGTCGGCCACGGGCAGGTGCTCGATCTCGCCGAGACGGAAGGAGACGTTTTCCACGCCGCCCTTCCGGGCGTTTTCGCGGGCCCTGGAAACCATCTCGGGCGTCATGTCCACGCCGATGACCCGTCCGGACGGCCCCACCCGGCGCGCGGCGAGGAAGCAGTCAAAACCGCCGCCGCAGCCCAGGTCCAGCACCGTCTCGCCGGGCCGCAGCCCGGCGAGGGCCTGCGGGTTCCCGCAGCCGAGGCCGAGATAGGCCCCCTCGGGCGCCGCACCGGCGTCGCCTGCGGCGTATCCCAGCGTCTCCGCCGCCACCGCGGGCGGGGTCGGGGTGCCGGAACAGCATCCGCCCGCCTTGGCCGTCCCTCCGCCGCCGCAGCAGGACCCGCCGGCGGTGGCCGTCTCCGCATAGGTTTTGCGCACCAGGTCGCGCAGGGCGTCGTTCTCCCGCTCACTCATGGGGAATGTTCCTTTCTTCCAGCGATTCCGGCAGCCTCTCAACAAAAGCCCGGATCTCGTCGCGGACCCGTCGGTAGCAGTCCAGCTTGGCCTCCTCCCCCTCGACGGCCTCCGCCAGCCGGGGCGGGTCGTCGAACCCCGCATGGACCACGCGGGCCTTTCCGGGGAACAGGGGGCAGTGCTCGTGGGCATGGCCGCAGACAGTGACCACATAGTCGAAGTCGCGGACCGGCAGTTCTGCGACGGTTTTCGAGTGTCCGCCCGAAAGGTCCACCCCCGCCTCGGCCATCACACGGACGGCGTGGGGGTTCATCCCGTGCTTCTCTATGCCCGCGGACCATGCCTCGACATGGTCGCCCTTCAGGTGGCGGGTCCAGCCCTCGGCCATCTGGCTCCGGCAGGAGTTGCCGGTGCAAAGAAACAGCGCCCGGAGCTTTCGGTCTTTCATGGGGTGTCCTCGCCGGTCATTTCTTGGAGGCCGCCAGTTTCACCGCCGCCCCGGCCACGCGCACCCCGAGGAGCCGGGCGCTTTCCATGCCCAGCTCGTCCTGGGCGATGTCGTCCTTGTGGGCGTTCCACAGCGTGGCCCCCTGGTGCGCGCGCGGCTTGCCGCCCACCAGCATGGCCTCATGGCAGAGCATCGCGGTGAGAATCTGCTCGATCACCAGCTCCTGGCCGCCGTTGCGGTAGGACCCCACGGCCAGCGCGCCCACGGGCACGTCCGCCAGCAGCAGTTCCGGTTCGCGCAGCACGGCCAGCCGCTCCAGAAACGCCTTGCACAGGGAGCTGAGGGACCTGAAATAGCAGGGCGACCCGATGAGGAGCCCGCCGAGGTTCGGGGACTTCAGCAGCGGCAGGATCGCGTCGAAATCGTCCGGCGCGGACCCGGCGCTGGAACTCGTGCCGTCGGACCCGGCGATTTTCATGCCGCCCAGGTCCACCAGTTCCGTGGTGATGCGGGGGTCCACCCCCTTTGCCGCCTCCAGCGCCGCCGCCATCGCCGTCGCCGTGGTCTTGCCCTTCCGGGGGCTGCCGGACACCCCGATGATCAGAATCTTCTCCTCCGCGGGGGGGGCGTCCTGCGCCGCCGCGCCCAGGGCCGCGCCCGCGCCCGCCGCCGCCAGCATCGCCCGCCGTGTCATTTCCTTCGACATCTCCAGTCCCTCCGAGGGTTGCGGCGGCATCCGCCGCCCGCGTCCGTTTGTTCCGCCCGTGAACCGCTCACGGCGCGGTGTAAATCATCCACACGCCGCCCAAGAGCACGAGCACGCCGCAGACGCGCCGGACCCACACGACGCCCTTGGACGCCTCATTCCAGTTGAGAAACCGCTGCACCAGCTCCGTGGAGGTGCCCGCCGCCACGATGACGGCGCAGTGCCCCACCCCGTAGGCCAGCAGCAGGGCCGCCGCGTAGAGGGGATTCTCCGCGCCGGTGCGGAAGGCGACGCCCAGCACGGGGGCCATGAAGGCGAAGGTGCACGGCCCGAGCGCCACACCGAACACCAGGCCCAGCACCAGGGCCGCCAGCAGCCCCCGGCGTTTCATGCCCACCTGCCCGGGCCCGGACCACGGCATCGGAATCACCCCGAGGAGATGCAGCCCGACCACGAAGAAGATCACCGCGACAAAGTAGTTTCCGTACCGCCCCAAGTCCCCCATCATGCGCCCGGCGGCGGCGGTGGCCGCGCCGATCAGGCCGATGGTCACCAGGATGCCCGACGCAAACAGCAGGGAGATGAGAAAGGCCCGGGCGGGGGACATGCGCCCCTGGCTGTCTATGAACCCGACAATCAGGGGGATGCTCGCAAGGTGGCAGGGGCTGAGCAGAATGCTCAGAACGCCCCAGCCCGCCGCAGCACCCAGGGCGACGGCCGCAGATCCCTCGACGGCCTGCGACAGGGTCGTGAAAAGCTGCTCCAACACAAATTCCTCCGGCCTATTTCTTGGCGTCCAAGTCCACCCCAAGTTCCTTCCACTTCGCCAGAATGTCCTCCTTGGCGTAGAAGCCCTCGTGGCGGAACAGCTCTTTTCCGTCGGCGTCCAGGAAAAGCTGCACCGGAATCATTCTTATCTTGTGCTTCTCCCCCGCCTCCGGGTTCTTCCAGACGTCAATGAACTGCACGTTCAGGCGACCGGGGTATTCCTTCCGCAGCGCGTCCAGCACCGGCACCATGGCCTTGCAGGGCACGCACTTGTCCGCGCCCAGTTCCAGCAGGGTGGGCACGCCGGAGGTCGGCGCGGCGGTCGCCTCCGCCGTCGCGGGCGGACCCTCCGCAGGAGCGGCAGCGGGGCTAGCCGCGGCGTCTTCCGCCGCCCCCTCCTCCAGAAACTCCCTGATTTCCATGCGGACATAGTCCAGAAACTTCGCCTCATCGTCGAGGAGCTCCCAGACCTCCTCCAGATTCTTCCACCGCGTCTCCCGGCCGTCCCGGGTGTCCGACAGCACCACCGACTGGGTGTTGAGGCGGTACTCCTCATTGAAATGCGCGTTCCCCGGCTCGTCCAGGTTGGCCACCTTCATGACCACCCGACCCGACTCCAGCTCCGCCGGAAACCCGTCATTGACGGCGCGCTTTGTCCACTCCTCAATCGTCAGGCAGGAGGGGCAGCGCAGGGTCCGGTGAAAGTAATGAACGACCAGCACCGGCGGAGCCGGGGCCGCCGCAGCCTCTTTTTTTGGCTCCGGTGCGGACGCCGCGGGCGGTGCCGAGCAGGACAAGGCGGCCACTCCGGCGGCCAGAAACAGCAGGAAGATCGCGTTCTTCATGGGAGGTTCCCTTTTAGGCCAGCAGCGGCCGGGCCAGTTCGAGCACTTTCTGAAGGTTCTCCTCCATGGCGGGGGAGGCTCCCTTCTCGAACCCGTGGTCCGTCAGGCGCAGATGGGCCGCGCCCTCAAATCCGGCTTTCTCCAGCGTCTTCTTCACGCAGTCCATGGCACATCCGTCCACTGCGAGAAGCCTCCCAGCCGCCCGGGTATTCGCCAGGATGGGCTCCACCCCGCCGCCGACCCCGGCCAGGCAGTACATCTTCCCGGCACCCTCGCGGGTCAGGGCGCGCGCCGCGTGGTCGCACAGTTCCCCGACGTCCGCAGCGCCCGAACACGAGAAGATGAGTTTCGGCGCCGTGCTGCAGCAGCACTCCTTCTTTTCCTCCGACATTTGTCTGCCCTTTCCTCGGTTGGGCCGGCCTCAGGCCAGCAGTTTCACGATTTCCGCCGGTTCGGGAACCTTCCCCACGACCTTCACCACGCCGTCCACGGCGAGGGCCGGGGTCATCATGACCCCGAAGGCCATGATGGCGTTCAAATCCGTCACTTTTTCCATCTCGTAGTCCAAGCCAAGTTCTTTGGCGGCCGTTTCGGTGTTTTCCGCCAGTTTCTTGCACTTGGGGCATCCCGTGCCCAGAATCTGAATCTTTCTCATTGGTTCCTCTTTTCGCGCGGTCCCGCGCCTTTCAGCGCCTACACGCCCACCAGGGCCCCGAAGATCATCCCCGCGGCGGTGGACAGCACCACCACGAGGGAGCAGAACACAAAGGTCTTCTTGAATCCCATGACGCTGTAAATGACCAGCATGCTCGGCAGGGAGAGCGCCGGCCCGGCCAGCAGAAGCGCGAGCGCCGGCCCCTTGCCCATGCCGGAGCCGATGAGCCCCTGGATGATCGGCACCTCCGTCAGGGTGGCGAAATACATGAACGCCCCGAGCAGGGCCGCCAGGAAATTCGCGGCAAGGGAGTTGCCGCCCACCGCCCAGGCCACCCAGGCGTTGGGAATCAGCCCCTCCTGGCCCGGACGGCCCAGCAGGGCCCCGGCAACCAGCACGCCCAGCAGCAGCAGCGGCAGAATCTGCTTGGCGAATCCCCAAGTCACCCCAAACCACTCC
>JAKPUV010001294.1 GCA_029554925.1 Candidatus Hydrogenedentota bacterium
TATCCCTGAGCGTCATCATAGTGAATCCCGCTACCGGAAAGTTGCCGAACCGGCCTTCGCTTCGAAGGTTCGCCCGTCGGGCAGCACGACTTCCCCGGTCATCTCCTCCGGCAGCGTCACCTCCAGTTCAAATGCGGGGGCCTTCCGCCAGCGCACGGTGATGTCGCCGAGGGGCGTTGGGACGGTCCCCTCCGCGCGCTCCAGATCGCCGGTCCAGGGCTGAATCCGCACCCGTTTGAATCCCGGCGCGAGGGGACGCACCCCGAGGATCATCTCCATGAACCGGTAGGTCGGCGTGGCGCTCCAGGCGTGGCATTCGCTGCGCGGGGCGTCGGGCGTCTCCCACCAGGTCGTCGCGCCGAGGTCCAGCATCCCCTTCCAGCGGGCCATGTCCGCGATGATCTTTTCCTGCATGCCCAGCCGCTCCGCGGCCTCGTGCAGGTAGTGGGCGAAGTAGAAGGTGGTCCCGCGCAGGGACGGGTCGTCGAACAGCTTCTCGGCGATCCGTTTCCGCCGCGCGTCGTCCGCCACGCCGAACAGCACGGCAAAGGTGTTGACGTGCTGGCTGAAACTGCGGGTGGCGATTCCGTCTCGGTAGAGCCCCGCAGCCTCGTCCCACGCCTTTTCGTTGACGGCGGCGGACACCGCCTCCGCCTGCTTCCGGAAACGCTCCGCCGTCAGCGGGTCGTCGAGGGCGGTGAAGAGCCGCGCCGCGATGTCCAGCGCGCCCTTGTAGTGGATCGTGCTGAGGGTGCAGTTTTCGCCGTGCGCGTCCGGCACGCCGCTTTTCTCATAGGTCCAGTCGTAGAAGTTCCAGTAGGGCAGGTTCGCCGCGAACCCCTGGTCCGTCAGGTGGCGCTCGTAGAAGCGCAGCACCGACGCCACGGTGTGGGCGCACTCGCGCACCAGCGACAGGTCGCCCGTGTGGAGGTAATAGTCGTCCAGCATCTGGATCCAGCAGAGGGAATAGCCGGGGATCACCTGGAAGACGTGGTTGGGATAGCGCGACTGCGTCAGCCCCTCGGGCAGCGAGGAGGCCTGGAGCTGCCGGACGGCGTTCGCCAGCAGCCGCGTGTCCCCGGAGGCGTACAGCGTGATGAGCCCCTGGATGCGCGTGTCGCCGCCGTACTGGAGCCGCTCGTAGTAGGGGCAGTCCTGGAAGGTGTCAAAGGCGCAGAGCCGCTGGGTGTTCCATCCGGTCCGCCATATCTGGTTGAGCGTCTCGTCGGAGCAGGTGAAGCGGCCGCGCTCCTCGAAGGGGTAACCGGTCCAGCGGTGGGTCAGCCCGTGGACCGTGGCGTCCCCTCCGCGCACCGCCACCCGCACGAAGCGGAAGGTGCGGTGCAGGAAGGGCTCATACTGCTGCCGTCCGTCGCGCAGGATGTACACGTCCGCGGAGCCCTCGATCCGTCGCTCCTCCAGCCGGTCGCGGCGGCCCTTCGCGCCGTCCAGTTCGGGAGCCTCGGCGTACATGACCTCCACCACTGTGCCCGCCGCGCCCTCGATGTCCAGCGACACATAGCCGTTCACCAATTCTCCCGCGTCCAGCACGAGATACCGGATGTCCCCGCCGCCGGGGGACGCCCAGGGCAGGGACGGTGTGTCCGCGTCCGGGACGACCTCAAAGGGGAAGGGCGGCTCCGCCGCGTTCCCCTTCACCATGCCCGACTGCACGGGCGCGCAGGGTTCGGCGGCGCGCACCTCCGGCGCGGGGATGCGCCGGGGGTACAGTTTCCACGGACTCGACGTGTCCGTCTGCTCGCCCCACTTCTCCGCGTCGCCGATCACCTCCGCGCGCGGCCAGGCGCCGTCGTCAAAGGACGGCGCCGCAATCCCTTCGGGGATTTCCCGCGCGTCCACGCGCTCGTACCAGTAGGCCGCCCCGCCCGCGCGGCAGTTCTTCTTTCCCGCGGTCGTGTGGCCCGGACTGATCCACGCGCGCCAGGTCCCGTCCGATTTCAGCGCCGGGGCGTCGAACAGGAACCCCGGCTTCGCGCTGCACTGGAAATAGGGGATGCGGTTGGTCTCCAGGCCCCAGTACATGACCTCCGCCGCGACGACGTTCTCGCCCGGCGTCACAAATCCCGACAGGTCGAGGGTGTCATACACCTGGTGCAGCGGGTCGAAATGGGCGGGTCCCCGCGCCGCCTCGCGTCCGTTCACCCACAGGATGTACTGGCTGTCCGCCGACACCCGCACCCGCGCGAAGTCCGCCGCATCCTTCACCTCAAAGCGTTTCCGGACGAAGAACACCTC
>JAKPUV010001305.1 GCA_029554925.1 Candidatus Hydrogenedentota bacterium
GTCAAACCACAGTTCGGAAATCTCGCCGTAGTTCGTGAGGACCTCCGTCCACTGGCGGCGGAGCACCTCGTTGTACTCGGCCTGCTTGGCGGGGTCGGCGGTCTTTCCGCCGCTGCCGATGCCCGCGCCCCACTGGTCGTCGCCGGGATAGATGTACACGCCGAGCTTCAGGCCGTGGCGGCGGCAGCTCTCGGCGAGTTCGCCGAGGACATCGCCCTTGCCGTCTTTCCAGGCGATGTTGCGGACGCAGTACTCCGTGGTCTGCGTGGGCCACCAGCAGAAGCCGCCGGTGTGCTTGGCGACAAACAGGATTTGCTTCGCGCCGAAGGACTTGGCCGCGGCGCACCACTGCTCCGTGTCGAGCGCCGCGGGGTTGATTTCCGACAGCGGCGTGGAGTGGTCGTCATACTCCCGGCCCTGCCAGGTGCAGGGGTCGAGGCACAGGAACATCTGCTGCTCCAGGGCGTGCCAGGCGAGTTGTCCCGCGGTTGGGACACCGCGCGGCGTCTGTTCCGGCCCGGGGGCCGACGCGGCGAGCAGGACAAACACCGCCGGGAGAAACGCACACGGCATGCGAAGACCTTCCATGTTCCGAACTCAGCGCCTTGCGGCGCATTCAGGCAACGTGATGCTCGCCGCCGCCGTCGGGACGGGGCGGAAGGCGCAGGGCGGCCGCGGGATCCACCCGGCGGCGGGTGCCCGGGGCGGGCGGGGTGAACTCGCACACGAGGGGCATGTGGTCGGACAGGCGGACGCCGGGTACGCGGAAGTCCGTGATCTGGATTTCGGGGCTGTGCAGGATGAAGTCCAGCTGGCGCTTCGGGGCGAGGCTCGGGAAGGTGGGGGTGCCGTGGGTGTTCGGGTTGACCAGCCCGGCGGCGGCCATGAAGAGGCGGAGTTCCCGGTCGCCCCAGAAGGCGTTGAAGTCCCCCGCCACGAGGATCGGCTTGGTGACCTTCGCGAACAGGCCGTGGAGGTCGGAGAGCTGGTACTGCCGGTGGCGGTAGGCGAGGGAGAGGTGGACCAGGAACAGGGAAAAGGTCTCCAGTTCCAGCTCGATCACCAGCCGCTTCATGCCGTGCTCGAAGAAGTGGAACTTCTGCGCCTCGATGGCCTGGTTGGTGATGAAGGCGTTGCCCTGGCGGCGCAGGACGGGCATCTGGCGGACCAGCGAGTGGCGGCCGTACTTGGACTCGTAGACGTGGCTGTAGCCCAGCTCCCGCGCGATGTGCTCCGCCTGGTTGAGGTTGCGCGAGCGGTAGGACCCCTCGTCCACCTCGACCAGCCCCACGATGTCGGGGGCCTCGCGGCGCAGGAACTCCACGATCCGCGACAGGTTCCGGCGGGTGGGCCGGAAGTAGCCCGAGAACGGCACGGGCAGATGGTAGCGGATGCCCGTGCCGGTGCCGTAGCGGATGTTGTAGAGGACGAACTTCATTCCGTCACTTCGTGTTTCCGGCGCCCCTTAGAGCGCCCGGATCAGCTGCGTGGGGGCCTCGATGAACTCCAGGCCGTCAATCTCGGCGACCGCGGCCGCCACACTGGACTCAACGCTTTCGTGGGTCATGAGGACGACATGCACCGGCTCGCCCGGCGCCGTGTCCTTCTGGATGCACGACGCGATGCTGACCCCGTGGGTGCCGAGAACGGTGCAGACCTTTCCCAGGACGCCGGGGTGGTCGCGGGTGGTCAGGCGGAGGTAGTAGCGCCCCTCCAGCAGGCCGATGTCGCGCACGGGGATGTCGTGGGTGTACTGGAACGGCGCGCGGGCGGGGCCTCCGCCGCGGACGGCGATGTCCACGATGTCGGAGACGACGGCGCTGGCGGTGGGGAGCCGGCCCGCGCCGCGCCCGTAGTAGAGGGTCGCGTCGGCGCAGTCGCTCTCGATGTAGACCGCGTTGAACTCGTTGCGCACGGAGGCGAGCAGGTGCGTCTCGGGCACGAGCATGGGGTGGACGCGCGCCTCGATCTCGCCCTCAACGCGGCGGACCACGGCGAGGAGCTTGATGAGGCAGCCCATCTCGCGGGCGTAGGCGACGTCGAGGTGGGTGATGCGGGTGATGCCCTCGACATAGACCCGCTCCAGGGGAACGTAAGAGCTGTGGCAGAGGGACGCGAGGATCTGGCACTTGTGCGCCGTGTCGTGGCCCTCCACGTCGAGGTCCGGCGGGGTCTCGGCGAAGCCCAGCGCCTGGGCCTGCTTCAACACCTCGTCAAACTCCTTCCCCTCGTAGGTCATGCGGCTGAGGATGTAGTTGCACGTGCCGTTGAGGATGCCGTAGACCGCGTGAATGTGGTTTGCCACCAGCCCCTCGCGGATCGCCTTGATGATCGGGATGGTCCCGGCCACGGCCGCCTCGTAGCGCAGTTCGACGCCGTTGCGCGCGGCGGCCTCGGCCAGCTCGCGGCCGTGCATCGCCAGCAGCATCTTGTTCGCCGTCACCACGTGCTTGCCCGCCTCCAGCGCCTGGAGGATGAGCGTGCGCGCGGCCTTCACGCCGCCGATGAGCTCGCAGACCACCTGGACCTCCGGGTCCGCGATGAGGTCCGCCGCGTCCGGGCTCACCCGGACCCCCGAAAGGTCGAAGTCGGACAGCAGCTCCTGGCGCAGCTCGGCGACGTGTTTCAGCGCCACTTCGGCCCCGGTCTTGTCCCTGATCACCCCCGTGTTCGCCAGCAGGATGTCAATGACCCCGCCGCCCACGGTTCCGGCTCCGATGACGCCCACTCCGATTGGCATGTGTGATTCCTTCCCTGTCGGGTTTTCAGTCCGCGGTTTCAAGTATGGCCAGCACGTCGCCCGGCCGGACCTCGTCCTCCGGCCGCACCCGCATCTCGCACAGCACCCCGTCCGCCGGGCACGGCACCACAAAGGCCGCCTTGTCCGTGTTCACCTCCAGCAGGTCGTCGCCCGCGCGCAGTGTGGCGCCGATGCCCACGAGCCACATGGACACGAAGGCCGAGGACACGGCGTCCCCGTCGTCGCCCAGGCTGGGCAGGGTCACCTCAAGGGTTTTTGGCATCTCTCAGGCCCTCCCGGAGGGCCGCGCGCGCAGCGCGTCCTCCGAATGGTACGAGCTTCTCACAAAGGGTCCGGCCACGGCAAAGGCGAACCCGAGGTCCAGCGCCGCCGCCCGCAGCCGGTCAAAGCACTCCGGCGG
>JAKPUV010001306.1 GCA_029554925.1 Candidatus Hydrogenedentota bacterium
ACTACTGGGAGACGAACTACAAGGCGTCGCAGGACGGCCCCACGACCTTCCGCTACGCCCTGCGCCCGCACACGGGCTACGACCCCGCCGCCGCCCAGCGCTTCGGAACGGACTTCACCCAGCCGCTGGTCGCCGTGCCCGTCGCGAAGCGCGCCAAGGCCCCGGAGACGCGGGTACGCACCGCCCCGGACTGCGTCGTCGCCACGGTGCTGAAGCCCGGTGACGACGGCGCGTCGGACATCCTGCGCCTGTTCAATGCGTCCGACACCGCCTGCGAGGCGGTGGTGGACTGGGGACGTCCCCGTCCGAAGCGCGTCGAGAAAAGCACCCTGGCGGAGACGCCCGGCGAGCCGCTGGACGGCGCCGTGCGCCTCGCGCCGTATGAAGTCGTCACCCTGCGCGCCGTGCGCTGAGCCGGTGCCAACAGAAAGAGAGAGATATGAATCCACGTGAACGCGTGATGGCCGCCCTGAACCACCGGCAGCCGGACACGGTGCCGCTGGACCTGTCGGGACACCGCTCCTCGGGCATCGCCGCCATGGCGTACCCCAAGCTGCGCGCCCATCTGGGGCTGCCGCCCCGGCCCGTGCGGGTCTACGACCCCGTGCAGCAGCTGGCCGTGGTGGACGACGACGTGCTGGACCGCTTTGGCGTGGACACCGTCGAGCTGGGCCGGGGCTTCGCCCTGGACGACCGGGACTGGGCGGAGTGGGTGCTGCCCGACGGCACGCCCTGCCTCGTGAACGCGTGGGTCAAGCCGGAACGCGACGGGGACCGCTGGGTGATCCGGTCGGAATCCGGGCGGATCATCGCGGCCATGCCCGACGGCGCGTGGTATTTCGAGCAGACCCACTGGCCCTTCCTCGACGGCGACGACCCGGACCATCTGCCCGAGGCCATGGCCGAGTGCATGTGGACGGCCATCGCCTCGCCGCCCGGGCCCCTCGCGCCGGACGCGGAGTCCCTCGCCGCCGGGGCAAAGGCCCTGCGCGCGCGCACGGACCGCGCCGTCATCGGCCTCTTCGGCGGCAACCTGCTGGAGATGGGCCAGTTTCTCTACCGCAACGACCAGTTCCTCCTGATGCTGGCGGCGGAGCCGGACCGCGTGAACCGGTTCCTCGACAAGGTGGTGGAGCTGCACCTGGCGAACCTCGAGCGCTTCCTCGGCGCCGTGGGGCCGTATGTGGACATCGTTCTGTTTGGCGACGACCTGGGCATGCAGAACGGTCCGCAGATGTCGCCCGACATGTACCGCGAGTACTTCAAGCCGCGCCACGCCCAGATGTGGGCGCGGGCAAAAGAGCTCGCCGACGTGAAGATCATGCTGCACTGCTGCGGCGGGGTGCGGGAGCTGCTCCCGGACCTCATTGACGCCGGGCTGGACGCGATCAACCCCGTGCAGATTTCCTGCCGGGGCATGGCCGCGGCGGGACTCAAACGCGACTTCGGCCGCGACCTCACCTTCTGGGGCGGCGGCTGCGACACGCGGGACATCCTTCCCAACGGCACGCCGGAGGCCGTGGCCGCGCATGTGCGCGCGCAGGTGGCAACCATGAACCCCGGCGGCGGCTTCGTGTTCCAGCAGGTGCACAACATCCTGGCGAACGTGCCGCCGGAGAACATCACGGCGATGCTTGACGCGGTGCGGGGATGACGGGCAGCCCCTTTTCCCCGAGCCCCGCGCATGACAAGGAGGAAAACGCATGAACCTGCATCTCTCCACCCGGCTCCGGCGCATGCGCCGCAACGAGACCCTGCGCCGCATGGCGCGGGAGACGCGGCTATCCGTGGACAACCTGATCGCCCCGCTTTTCGTGCGCCCCGGCGCGGGGGTGCGCAACCCCATCGCGTCCATGCCGGGACAGTGCCAGTTCAGCCCGGACACGCTGGCCGAGGAGGCGCGCGCGCTGGCCGACCTCGGCGTGCCCGCCGTCATCCTCTTCGGCATCCCCGACCACAAGGACGCGGAGGGCTCGGGGGCCTACGACCCCGACGGCATCATCCCCCGCGCCGTCGCGGCGGTGAAGGAGGCCCGCCCGGACCTGTGCGTCATCACCGACGTGTGCCTCTGCGAGTACACCGACCACGGCCACTGCGGCGTGGTGCGGCCCAACCGCGACGGCGTCCCGGACGTGGACAACGACGCGACGGTGGCCCTGCTCGCGCGCGAGGCGCTGGCCCACGCCCGCGCGGGCGCGGACATGGTGGCCCCGTCGGACATGATGGACGGCCGCGTGGGCGCGATCCGCGACGCGCTGGACGCCCACGGCTTTGAGGACCTGCCCGTCATGGCGTACAGCGCGAAGTTCGCCTCCGCCTTCTACGGCCCCTTCCGCGACGCCGCCGAGTCGCCGCCGCAGTTCGGCGACCGCCGCTCGTACCAAATGGACCCCGCGAACGCCCGCGAGGCCCTGCGCGAAATCGCCCTGGACATCGACGAGGGCGCGGACATCGTCATGGTGAAGCCCGCACTCCCCTATCTCGACATCCTGCGCGCGGCGGCGGACACCTTCGACATCCCCCTGGCCGCTTACAATGTCAGCGGCGAGTACGCCATGGTCAAGGCCGCCGCGGCCAACGGCTGGATCGAGGAGAAGCGCGCCGCCCTGGAGATGCTCACCGGCATCCGCCGCGCGGGCGCGCAGATGATCCTGACCTACTGGGCCAAGGACGCGGCGGGGTGGCTTAGGGTATAGGGTCTAGGGTCTGGTTCAGGGTGCGGGGTTCGTGCCCGTTGCGGTATTCTTTTGCCCACACAACAGCGGGCTTGGCCCGGGGAGTTTTTAGAGATGACCATTTCGCGCGCCAGCATTGTCCAGGCCTTTGAGAAACGGTTCGGCGGGAGCCCCGACGTGGTGGTGCGCGCGCCGGGGCGCGTGAACATCATCGGCGAGCACACGGACTACAACCACGGATTCGTGCTGCCCATGGCCATCGAGCGGGAGACGGTCATCGCCGCGCGCCGCCGCGAAGACCGCGCCCTCCACGCCCGCGCGGAGAACCTGG
>JAKPUV010000001.1 GCA_029554925.1 Candidatus Hydrogenedentota bacterium
GTTTCCGGAGTTCGCCCTGGTCGGGCACTATGACAAGATGGTGATGCCCCACGGGGAAGCCGCCATGCGCGCGGAGTTTGAGCGGCTGGTGCCCCTCATGAAGACCGGCGGGTTCATTCCCAGCGTGGACCACCAGACCCCTCCGGGGGTCTCGTTGGAGCAATACCGGACATATCTCCGGTTGCTCGAAGAATACACAAAGATCGGCTGATTTTACGGAAAGGAGCGCGTTGTGTCGGTTTATGGCGGAATAGAGGCGGGCGGAACCAAGTTTGTGTGTGCTTTGGGCACGGGGCCGGATGACCTAAGGGAGGAACTGCGCTTTCCAACCACGGCGCCGGAGGAGTGCATCGGGAAGTCCGTGGCGTTCTTCCGGGAGGCGGCGGCGAAGCACGGCGGACTGGCCGCCGTGGGGATTGCCTCCTTTGGTCCGCTGGACCCCGCCCCCGCCTCCCCCACCTTCGGCCACATCACGACAACGCCGAAGCCGGGCTGGGCGCACACCGACCTCGCGGGACCCATTGCCCGGGCGTTGGGGGTGCCCGTGGGGTTTGACACGGATGTGAACGGCGCGGCGCTCGGCGAGTTCCGCTGGGGTGCCGCACAGGGGATGGACACGTTTGTCTACATCACCGTGGGGACGGGTATTGGCGGTGGGGCGATGGTGAACGGCGGGCTGGTGCACGGCCTGATGCATCCGGAGATGGGGCATGTGTTCCCGCCCCATGACCGGACGGAGGACCCCTTTGAGGGGCTGTGTCCCTATCACAGGGACTGCCTGGAGGGGCTGGCCTCCGGGCCCGCAATTGAGCGGCGCTGGGGTGCGCGCGCGGAAACCCTGTCCCCCGAACACCCCGCGTGGGATCTGGAGGCGAAATACCTGGCCCACGGCATCGTGCCGCAGATTTACATCCTCTCGCCGCAGCGTGTTATCCTCGGCGGCGGGGTCATGGACCAGGCGCACCTTTTCCCGAAGGTGCGCAGGCACGTCGGGGAGATTCTGAACGGCTACATCCAGGCCCGGGTCCTGCTGGAGGACCTCGACAGCTACATCGTGCCGCCGGGACTCGGCAACCGGGCGGGCGTGCTGGGCGCGGTGGCGCTGGCGCAACGGGCCGCGGGCGCGGACTGACAAAAGGAGAAAGCGGGATGATGGGACGAGGAACCGTTGCGGCGCTGCTGGCCGCCGTCAGCTGCTGCGGGGCCGCCTTTGGTGCGGACACGGTGTTTGAGGATTTTGAGGGGAAGGACTACGGCGACTGGAAAGCCGTGGGCGGGGCTTTTGGCACCGGCCCCGCGCGGGGCACGCTGGACCAGCAGATGGAGGTGTCGGGCTACAAGGGAAAGCGGCTGGTCAACTCGTTCCACCAGGGCGACGGCGCCACGGGCACCCTCACCTCGCCGGAATTCACGATTGAGCGGCCGCACATCAGTTTTCTAATCGGCGGCGGGAAGCATCCCGGCGAGACCTGCATCAACCTGCTGGTCGGCGGAGAGGTCGTTCGGACGGCCACCGGCCCCAACGACAAGCCCGGCGGCAGCGAGCGCCTGCGCTGGCAGTCGTGGGATGTGCGGGAGCTGGCGGGAAAAAAGGCGGTGATCCAGATCGTGGACAGCCGGACGGACGGGTGGGGCCACGTCAACGTGGACCACATCGTG
>JAKPUV010000017.1 GCA_029554925.1 Candidatus Hydrogenedentota bacterium
GTCAAACACGGACACGGGCACCTTGTCGTCGAAAAGCCGCGCCTCGATGGTGGACCCGAAACGCCGGACGCGCGCCTGGTACACGTCCTGCGCCACGGACCCCGCCATGGCGGCGGCCAGCGTGTTCCCGTGGGCCTCGTACACTTTGTGGTATTTCTCGAAGGCCTCCCTGCGCGAAGACCGCTTGGGGCACTCGCGGAAGAGGCCCATGGACGCATGGGTCAGCTCGATTTCCTTGCCCGAAGCGTCCTTTGCGGTGCCGAAGCGCAGGTCCGCGTCCGTGAGCTGGCCAAACACGCGGGACGCCGTCTCCGCCGTCTCGCCCTGCATGGCCAGCAGCAGCTCCTCCTTCGGCGAGAGGACGTGCGGGCGGATGCGAAGCAGTTCCCGGATCACAAAGGCGTAGGGGGCCAGTTCCGGACCCTTGAGCCAGGCGCGCACGGTCGCGGCGGGGATCGTGTTGAACTCCGGCACGATGAAGCTCAGGGCCTCCTGGGCCCGCGTGGCGAGAAAGCTGGCGCGCAGGCTCATGCCCTGCGCCTTCGGGCACGCCACGTCCTCCATATGCCGCAGGTTTGCGTAGACCACCAGCTTGTCCAGCCGGCGGCGGAAGGCATATTCGGCGTCAAAACACTTCCGCAGCATCTTCGCCGAGCGGCCGAGCTTCCCCTGGAACACGGCAAACGGCGCCAGTTCCGCCTCCAGCGCCTTCCGGTCCCGCTCCCAGGCCGCGTCGCTCCGGTACATCGGCCCCAGGTTCCATGTGTCCCCTTTGGGCACATCCTTCCGCTCCGGCACCCGGCTGGCGTTCTTCATGCGTTCTCATCCTTGGTTGTGGATCCCCCCGCGCGCCTTCCCATGCACCCCGCCAGTATACCAGCCTTCAATGGCGTTGTCACCCACCGCGCGGCGGGCGCAAATCCTCCACCGGATGAAGGAAACCCTCGATGGCGTTCTCCGACAGGGTGTTGTCCCCGGCGTCGGGGCCGATGCGGATGCCCGCGCGGCGCGCGGGCCCGCGGGTCTCGTGGATCTCGTTGCGGGCGAGGGTGTTTCCGGCGGTGACCCCCTGGAGGTCCACGGCCGCGCCGTCCTCCGGGCCGTTGTCCGTGATGCGGTTGCCCTCAATGAGGTTTCCGCGCGCGGTGAACCCCTCGCCGCGCTCAGGGCGGAACAGCACGCCGCATGTCCCGTTGCGCAGGATGTCGTTGTCCCTGACAACGTTCTCATCGTCCCGGTGGCCGATGGACACGCCGCATTCGGTGTTGTCCGTGATCCGGTTGCCCTCGGCCAGCCCCACCTTCACCCCCCAGCAAAAGAAGAGGCCGATGGCGTTGTTTTCCAGGCGGCAGTTGCGGATGACCGGACGCTGGCTCCCGGAGCCGGGGTGCAGCCCCAGCCCCGCGTTGCCGTGGCTGTGGCAGTCCTCCACCAGCACGTCATGGCAAATCTGCCAGCTCACACCGTCGCTGTTGTGGTTGCGCGACTCCACGCCGCGGATCACCACGTCCGCGCAGTCCTGAAGCCAGATGCCGCCCGCGTAGTTGCCGTCGAGGTTGTCGTTGTTGTCGCGGTTGCCGTCGAGGGCGAGCCGCTCCACATGCAGCCC
>JAKPUV010000027.1 GCA_029554925.1 Candidatus Hydrogenedentota bacterium
CTGTTGTCGGGGTCCATGGCGCGATGCTCCTTTGGTTGGTCCGCGGGCAAACTATACGCCATGAGCTATTTACACATCAAATAATGACAAATGCTGTTATCCGCCATGGGGGCGGGGAAAGGGGGGGAAAGGAAAAAGGGCTGGGAATCAGCCCGCAAACCGGGCAAAACAAACGCCGTCCGGAGGAAACGCGGGGAGAGTCACGATTTTAGTGCGATTGCCCTGGCCCCTTGCCGAAACAGACCGGGCGCCCGGCGTGTTATCATCTTCAGTGGCGCGGGACGACCTCCGCGCCGCGAGTGAAGGGAACAAAGGAACATGCGCCTCACGAATCTTCTTATGGTGGCGGCGGCTCTGGCCGCCGGGACGGTCCTGTCGGCGGCGGCGCAACCCGCCGCAGACGCGCCATCGCCGCCGCCGGCGGCGCGCGCGTCCGCCGACGACTTCGCGGCGCTGCCGGTCTATCCGGAGGTGGCCCGGCTGGAGGCGTTTCTGGACGATGCGGCGGTCTTTGTGGAGAAGGCGCGGACCTTTGACCGGCTGCACACGCGGCTGGCGGACCTGCTGCTCGCCCGCGCCACGGCGCTGCAGAAGGAGGGCGGGGCCGGGGAGGCGGAGGCGCTGGTGGACGATGCGCGGAAGAACCTCGCCCTGGCGCGCCAGGCCTACGAGCTGGGCCTGCGCCGGCATCCTGACAACCCCTCCCTTCAGAACTACCTCGGCGAGCTGCTCTATGACCGCTTCGACGAGCAGCAGCGGGCGGTGGAGCTTTGGCTGAAGGCGGTGGCGGCGGACGCCGCGCACGGGCGCGCCCACAACAACCTCGGCATCCACTACTTCCACGTCGGGCAGTACGGGGAGGGGTTGAAGCATCTGGACGCCGCCCTGGCCCTGGAGCCGGACAACCCGGACTACCTGTTCAACATGGCGCAGATGTATCTCGTTCACTGGCCGAACATCATGACCCTGCGCCAATGGACCGCCGCGGAAACCTACGCCGAGGCCATGCGCGTCTCCGGGAAGGCCGCAGCCCTCGCCCCGGGGGACTTTGAACTGGTGCGTGACCACGCCCTGAACTTCTTCGCCGCCGAGCGGATGAACACGAAACCCGACTGGAAAAAGGCGGCCAAGGCGTGGGTTGCGGCGCGGAAAGCGGCCCGCAACCAGGACGAGGTTTTCTACACCTGGATGAACGAGGGGCGGGTCTGGCTGCGCGCCCAGAACGGCCGGGAGGCCGAGCGCTGTTTTCTGGAGGCGGTGGCCCTGCGGCCCCAGAGCGGCCTGGCCCAGGGCCTTCTCACCGACGCCCGGTCGTTGAAGTAGGCCTCCATGGAAGCCTCCCCCGAACCCGCCGTCCGCGCGCCCCGAAGGCTCCACGCCCTGCTCCACAGCAAGAAGGCGGGCTGGGCCGCCGTGGTTGTGCTCGCCGCGCTGGCGGCGCTCGCCTTCGGCCCCATGCGGGTCCGCTTCTTCCTCGTGCCCTCGTCCTCCATGGAGACGACGCTCATGCCCGGCGACATGATCGCCACCGTGCGGGCGGACGCCCTCCGCAGGGGCGACATCGTTGTGCTTCGGCACAAGGGGGAGTATCTGGTCAAGCGCGTGGTGGGGCTG
>JAKPUV010000028.1 GCA_029554925.1 Candidatus Hydrogenedentota bacterium
ATCCATCGCGTAATCCGCATCATCGCCCCCCAGATAGGTGGACCACACGTGGGCGCCCGCCGGGGTCAGCTTCACGAGCCATCCGTCCGCGCCGCCGCCATAAGCGGCGTCCCACCCGCCGCCCACCCAGGGCGCGGCGGAGGTGGTGGTGGAGCCGACGACGTAGACGTTTCCCTGCGAGTCCACCGCGACGCCGTATGCGTCCTCGGTGGATTCTCCGCCCATGTAGGTGCCCCAGGCCACCGACGGTGCGGCGGCGGCGGGCAGCGCGGAAAACAGCCCTGCGAGGGAGGACAGGAGAAGCAGGACGCCAGTCTTGAAAAATGCGCGTGACTTCATGAGGGACCTCTTTCTCGTGGCGGGGGCGTGGATGCCCGGAGAGATACGCAACCGAAACATGGGTCTGACCGAAACCCATAAAACTGAGAATAACCGTCCCGCCGCCCCTCATGGTAGACCAAGCGCCGGGACCTGTCAAGGAGAAACTGCGGGTTGCTTTCGGAAGCAGGGCAATCGCACTAAAAGGCCTCTCGAGAAACGCCTGCGACCGGCATGAACGCTCCTCGGATACGTGATTTGGTGTTTGTTGTCCCAACGGGACATCTGCATATTGTCCAAGCAGGCCGCCGCCCATTACCGCAGCCCCGGGTCCGCGCGGCGCGCAGCGCCTTGGAGTGCGGTAGCTTGCTGCCGCCTTTCTTCGCGTGGGCTTGCCCGCGCGCGGGCACACGAAAAACGACTGGGACGGCGCGTTTCCCCAAGGCCGGCACGGTCCCCCCGCCGCAATTTCGGCTGCCCCGTTGGGGCATGATGGTTCTGCGCGGGCAACCCAGGACAGGCCTGGCCCTTCGGGCGGCGGCCTGGCCTGGGCTATATTCGGCAACGCTTTCAGCGTTGAAGAGGCCGGATAAAGGGCGATTGCCGTACTTCACCCAGAAAGCCCCCACGGATTTTAGTGCGATTGCCCTGTTTTCGGAAGGTGCTTGCATGGCGTTTGCGCATCTGATAAGGTTTCCTGACAAGAGCCGCGTGGCGCGGTTCCGGCGGGGAAGATCCCCGGATGCGCGCGCCCGCACCAACCAGAGAGAGGGACGGTCATCATGGGCAGCATGGACAATCTTCAGGCGGCGTTTGCGGGCGAGAGCCAGGCCAACCGGAAGTACCTGGCGTTTGCGAAGAAGGCGGAGCAGGAGGGGTTTCCGCAGGTGGCGAAGCTGTTCCGCGCGGCGGCGGAGGCCGAGACGGTGCACGCCCACGCGCACCTGCGCGCCATGGGCGGCGTGACCACCACGCTGGAGCATTTGCAGCAGGCGATTGACGGCGAGGGGCACGAGTTCCAGGAGATGTACCCGCCGTTCGTGGAGGAGGCGGTGGCCGAGGGCAACCGCAAGGCGGAGATCAGCTTCCGCAACGCCATGACCGTCGAGGGGACGCACCACGGGCTGTACCAGGGCGCGCTGGCGGCGGTGCAGGCGGGCGGTGATCTTCCGGCCGCGCCGATCTATGTGTGCGAGATTTGCGGCCACACGCATGTCGGCGACGACGTGCCCGACCGCTGCCCCGTGTGCAACGCGCCGAAGGAGCGGTTCTTCGAGGTGAAGTGAGGCGGCAAACGCCCCCGCCGTCATTCCCGCGCACGCGGGAATCCATCCGGGGTCGGCCGGTTGCGTCCCGAGCCGAAGGCATGGGCCCCCGCTTTCGCGGGGGTGACGAGGGTGCGGGTTTTCACGGCGCGCGGTATGAAGACTGCGGCGCGCCCCAACATTGCCGGGAGGATACGTTATGTCCGCCGTGGAAAAAGAATGGGTGTGCATCGTCTGCGGGTATGTCCACAAGGGGCCGGAGCCGCCGGACGAGTGTCCGGTGTGCGGGGCGGGCCCGGGGGACTTTGAGGAGCAGGCCCCGCTGCCCGCGCCGAAGCCCGCCGTGGCCGCGCCCGCCGCACCTGTTGCGGCCCCGGCGGCGGAAGGTCCGGGCGGTGTGGACGCCGGCTACCTGTCCGCGTGGCGCAAGGACAAGGACGACGGCGAGCCGGGCATGGCCCGCATCCAGCAGATGGCGCTGTCGGGGGAGAGCGAGATCACGGCCATGCGCACGCGCCGCCCCGTGCCGGGGTGGGACGCCGTCCTGTTCAAGGGCGTCCAGCTGTCGCGCCTGCCGCTGAACGAGGACGAGCCGGTGACCCTGCGCACGGTGATCGGGCCGGGGGCGGCAACGCCCGTGGTGCTCGACGTCCCGTTCTACGTGTCCCACATGTCCTTTGGCGCGCTCTCGCGCGAGGCGAAGATCGCCCTGGCGCGGGGCTCCAGGCGCGCGGGCACGGCCATCTGCTCCGGCGAGGGCGGGCTCCTGCCCGAGGAGCGCGCCGAGGCGGGCGTCTACATCTACGAGATCGGCACCGCGCCCTTTTCATGGCGCGAGGCGGCGGTCCGCCAGGCGGACGCCGTGGAGATCAAGATCGGCCAGGCGGCCAAGCCGGGGCTTGGCGGCCACCTGCCCCAGGCGAAGATCACCGAAGAGATCGCGGCGATCCGCGGCATCCCGCGCGACCGCGACGCCATCTCGCCGGGGCGGCCCTTCCATCTGGAGCGGCCCGAGGACCTGGCGGCCACGGTGGCGCAGCTCCGCGAATGGATTGGCGGCCGGCCCGTGGGCGTGAAGGTGGCGGCGTGCCACATCGAGGAGGACCTGGCCATCGCCCTCGCGGCGGAGCCCGACTTCATCACCGTGGACTGCCGCGGCGGCGGCACCGGCGCGGGCCCCGCCTTCGTCAAGGACAACACCTGCCTCCCGCCGGTCTACGCGGTCCACCGCGCGCGGCGCTTCCTCGACCAGGCCGGGAGCCGGGTCACCCTGTGCGTCACCGGCGGCTTCCGCGACAGCGCGGACATCGCCAAGGCGATCGCCCTCGGTGCCGACGCCGTGGCCCTCGCGACGGCGTCGCTCATCGCCATCGGCTGCCAGCAGTACCGCGTGTGCCAGACCGGCAAATGCCCCGTCGGCATCACCACCCACGACCCGGCCCTGCGCGCCCGCCTCGACGTGGAGCAGTCCGCCCGCCGCTTCGCCAACTTCGCGGCGGTCCTGCGCCACGAGCTCGAGGCCTTCGCCCGCATCAACGGCCGCGCCGACATCCACGACCTAAGCCGCTCCGACCTCGTCACCACCTGCGAGGACATCGCAATCCACGCTGGCATCGAGCACGCCTGAGGGAGGGGGCGTGTCCGCAATGTAGACGCGGCATCCTGCCGCGTTCTTCGGGTCAACGGTAATCCCAAGGAACGCGCCTGGAAGGCGCGTCTACGTTGGCCACCCCGCAGCCATAGTTGCTCCCCACCTGCGGCGGGGGCGCGCCATGCCGTCTGTTTGCCCCGGCGGGGGCCACAGCGTAGACTGATGCCAGCCCAACGGGTTCGGCCGCGCATTTCGCGGGGCGCGTCCGCAACGGGTTTCTGGAGATGCGCATGGACATCCGGTGGATCGGCGGTTGCGGGCAGTCGATGTGTTTGGGGCTGGCTTTGGCCCTGGCGGGGCTGGGAATGGCCGGCTGCGCGACCGGTGCGGGCGGGTGCAGCGACGGCGAACCACCGGCCTGCGGGGCTTCGGCCGCATCGGACAGCGAGGGGTTCATCCCGCTCTTCAACGGGAAGGACTTCACCGGGTGGGAGAGCCCGGACATGAGCTACTGGACCATTGAGGACGGCGCGATCACCGGCCGCATCACCAAGGAGCACCCCTGCACGGTCAACCAGTACCTCGTGTGGGAGGGCGGCGCCATGGCCGACTTCGAGCTGACAATGAACTACCGCATGTGGGGAGACGCGGCGTCGAACGGCGGCTTCCAGTTCCGGAGCAAGCTCCTGCCGGACCACGACATCGCCGGGTACCAGATGGACAACAACCTGAAGACGGACTGGCTGGTGCGGCTCTATGACGAGTGGGGGCGGCACGACCTCGCCCTGCGCGGGGAGAGGACGGTCTTCGGCCCCGACGGCGCCAAGACCGTGACGCCCATCCCCGAAGCGCAGGGGAAGGCCCCCTTCCGGCTCGAGGACTGGCACGCGTACCGCCTCGTCTGCCGCGGCACCCATATCACCCTCTACGTCAACGGGCAGCTCATGGCCGAGGTGGAGGACAACGACCCGGCCCAGCTCGACCGCTCCGGCATTCTGGGCCTCCAGCTCCACAGCGGCGACCCCGTGACGGTCCAGTTCAAGGACATCCTCTACAAGCCGCTGCCGCCGGAGAAGTGAGACGCGCGCGCCATGAACGATAGTCCCCCCGAAATCACGCCGGGACGGGCGCTGTCCGGGCTGAAGTTTTTCCTGCTGGTGCTGCTGGTGGGGGCGGGGTGGCTTGTCCTGCGGGGGACGCCGGTGGGGGACGCGGTGCGGGACTATGAATGGGTGCGGGGGCGGATTCTGGAGAGCGGGGCGTGGGGCGGGTGGCTGTTTGCGGCGGGGGGGGCCGTCCTGACGATGGCGGGGCTCCCGCGCATGGCGCTGGCCTTTGCGGGGGGCGTGGTGTTTGGGGCGGTGTGGGGGACGGTGTGGTCGCTGCTGGGCGCGCTGCTGGGGGCGGGGGCGCTGTTCCATCTGGCGCGGTTTCTGGGGCGGGACTTCGTGCTGCCGCGCCTGCCGGCGCGGATCCGCCGCTATGACACGCTGCTGCGGGAGAACACGTTTCTGGTGATCCTCTCGATCCGGTTCTTCCCGCTGGGGCACAACACGCTGACCAACCTGCTCGCGGGGGTGAGCACGGCGCGCGCGCTGCCGTTCTTCGCGGCGACGCTGGCGGGCTACCTGCCGACGACGGTGGTCTTCGCCCTGATGGGCGCCGGGCTCCAGAAGGCGTCGCTCCTGCAGACGGCGGCGGGCGCGGGCCTGTTCCTGGTGTCCGTGGGGATCATGGCGTTCGCGGCGCGGCGCATCCGCGCGCAGGCGGGCGGCGGGGGACGGCGGCTCTGACTAGGGCAGTTCAAACGAACGGTGGCCGTTCTTGCACGTCCGGGTTCCACTTCCCCGCAGGGGAAGAATGTGAGTAGCCGGAGGTGACCAAAGGGAACCTCCGGACGGCAACCCCCAGTTCTACAACCCCGAAGGGGTTGAACGCGCTTTCCCAGCATGCCGGTCTGCGGATATGTTCACATTCAACCCCTTCGGGGTTGGATTCTTCGGGACGCGCGCACCGGAGGTTCCCTTCGGTCACCTCCGGCTACTGACATTTGTCCCCTTCGGGGACATTCCCCCTGAAGCGGTATCCGTCTCCTACTTGTCTGCGGGCGGGGCGAGGGCGGCGAGGAGGCGGCGGGATGCGGCGACGATCTGCTCGCCCGTGCCGGGGGCGAGGAAGCTGCTGCGGGCGGTGCGGGTCTCGTAGCCGCCCTGGAGGTAGGCCTCGGCGGTGGCGCAGTAGCCCGCGTAGCCGTTGGTCAGCTCGGAGACCATGACGGGCCGCCAGGGCTGGTCCTGCTTGATGGCGAGGCCGAGGGCGCAGAAGTATTCCGTGGGGTTGGTGACGATGGCCGCCGGACCGACGCGCAGGGCCATGACCTCCACCGGCACCGTCGGCGAGGCGTCCTTCATGGCGCGGACGAGGGCGGCCTCTTTCAGGTACAGCGCGTCCACCCCGGAGCCGAGCCCGGTGGCGGGGGCCTCGCGGGCGACGAGGGCCTCGTCGCTCTCGGCGAGGTCGCGGATGGGCAGGTCCAGACGCTCGGTGAGGACGGCGACGGGGGCGTCGGGGGTGAACTCGGCCCCGGCGACCAGCTTCACCACCTCGCCCGCGACGGCCAGGCCGATCTGGCGGGCGCGGTTCTCGCCCCATTCCGGCGTGCGGGGGGAGCGGTTGTCCACCTGGGTGACGTCGCCGCAGGCGCCGTTGAGGAAGACCACGCCGATGTCGCGGCCGAAGGCGCCGCGGACGCCCTGGCGCAGGAAGAACGGCCAGTCGGCGGAGAACTTGCTGCCGCCCATGACGGTGCCGTGCATGGCGTGGTTGACCACGCATCCGAGGAGTTCGCCGTCGAGGGTTTCGGCGGCCAGCACGCCGACCGCCGGGTCCACGGGCCCGGCGGGGCGGTCAATGTCGGGGTTCATCTTGCCGGGGTGGGTGCGCAGGGAGCCGTCGCGCATGAAGAAGCGGCGGTTGAACCCCGTGCCGCTGGCCTCGCCCGAGAGGGCAGCGAGGCGGGCGTCCACCTTCGCGGCGTGGGCGGCGGCCACGGCCTCCGCGATGCGCTCCGAGACCATGCGGGAGTATTCCAGATCGCGGGAGGAGGCGAAACAGTCCACGATGGGCCCGCCGCAGTGGGTGTGGCTGGCGGCGACCAGGATGTGGGCGGCGGGGATGCCGCACTTCTCCTCCGCCAGCCGCCGGGCGGCGGCGATGGTGTCGTCGGGGATCATGAGGAGGTCCACGCCGACCACGGCGGCGGCGACGCCGCCGGACGAGAAGACGGCGGCCTCGGCGAAGAGGGGGTCGCGCACGCCGTCGGCCAGGTTGATGGCCATGCCGCCGGGAATCTCAGCGCCGGCGGCGGGGGTGATGTCGGTGCGGGCGAAGCCCGCCTGAAAGGCGTCGGCGGCACAGAGGGGGGCGGCCAACAGCGCGGCCAGCAGGAAAAGGCGCTTTGCGGAGGAATGCATGATGGGTGTCTCCTGTCTACGGGCCATGATACCACGCGGGCCGGTCCCGAAAAAGCGCCGCGAAAGCGGCCCGGCGGCGTCGCCGGACCGCTTCCGCGGAAGGGTTTCGGGGGGAGGGGCTCAGGCGCCGAGGGCGGCGTCAATGGCCTTGGCGATTTCGGCGCGCGGGGTGACGCCCTGGAGGCGGGCCACCTCGGCGCCGTCCTTGAGCACGACGAGGGTCGGGATCACGTTCACGCCGAAGCGGATGGCGATGTCCTGGCAGTCGTCCACGTTCACCTTGGCGATGAGGGCCCTGCCGGCGTAGGCGGCGGCGAGGTCCTCAATGGTGGGGGTGAGCATGCGGCAGGGGCCGCACCATTCCGCCCAGAAATCCACCAGCGCGACGCCGGCGGCCGTTTTTTCATTGAAGTCCGACGAGGTGAGAGATGCGGCGTTTCCCATGACAATTCTCCTGTGCGTTATGACGGCAAATGGGCGCGCAGACCGGGCCGCCCCTTGACAGCCGTGTCCGGCCCCTTGACCAGTTTCCAACCAAAACACGCCCCGCAGGGTCCGGTATTCCCCCGGCTAGATCCGGCTGCGGCCCAGCTGGGTGAAGGCGATGCGCAGCTCGTCGCAGTCGAGAAACCGGTTTTCGGGGCGTTTCTGGAGCATCTTCATGACGATGTCGCCGACGGCGGTGGGGCACTTGGGGTTCACCAGGCTGGGGTGGTCCGGCGTCACGTTCAGGTGGCACTGGTAGAGCCGGTTCAGGTTGTCCACGGGGAAGGGGACGCGCTCGGCGAACATCATGTAGAAGGTGATGCCCATGGAGTACTGGTCGCCGGCGGCGGTGACCTTCTCCTTCCGGATGAACTCCGGGGCGACGAACATGGGGGTGATCTGCTCGCCGACGTTGCGGTCCACCAGCTCGAGGAGGAAGCTGCTTCCGTAGAGGGAGAAGTCGGCGATTTTGACCTGGCCCGTGCGGGTGAAGAGGACGTTGGCGGGCTTGAAGTCGTGGTGGATGCAGCCCTTGTCGTGGAGGTACTGCATGCCCTCGCAGATCTGGATGCAGACGGCGACCCGCTCCTGGAGGTTCCAGGGTCGGTTCAGGATGTACCACTTGAGGTTGGGCCCGTCCACGTACTCCATGATCATGGCGCGGCCCTCTTCCCCGTCGAGGAAGTCGAGGATCTGCACCACCCGGGGGTGCTTGAACTTCTTGAACTTGGCGACGCTCTTGGCGAGGTCGCGCACGTGGAGGCGGTTGCGGAAGAAGTTCTCGTGGAAGATTTTCACGGCGACGGCGGCGCCGCGCTTGGTGTCTATCCCGAGATAGACCTTCCCCGTGCCGCCCTCGCCCAGAACGCGCTCCAGCTTGTACTGGTAAATCTTCGGGATGTCCGGTATGAATTGCTGATCCATCTTGCCCCGGCACCTTCGCCGACCGTCCCGCGAAACTACTCCGCTGCCCCGTCCTTCGCCTTGGCGCGGGTCCGCCGCGCCAGATTGACCTCGGGCGCGTCCGCCCACATCCGGTCAAGGTCGTAAAACGCCCGCGCGCCCTCCCGGAACACATGGAAGAGCACGTCGCCGCAGTCCACGATCATCCACCCGCAGTGGTGGTCGCCCTCCGTGCGCAGGGCGGGGCTGCCGCTCTCGCGCAGGGTCTGGCGCGCCGCGTCGGCCAGGGCCCGCATCTGGGGCTCGCTTCCTGCGGTGCACAGGACGAACACGTCGGCCATCAGGGTCAGGCCGCGCACGTCGAAGGCCCGGATGTCCTTCGCCTTCTTCTCCTCCGCGACCCCCGCGACCGCGCGGGTCTTCTCCCGCAGGGCCTTGGTCAGCGGTTTCTTTCTTGTCGTTTCGGCCATGACTCTCCTTGCGCGGCCATTCTACCGCGAAAGCTCCTCCCGAAGCACGTCGTTAAGCATCTGCGGGTTTGCCTTGCCCCCGGTGGCGCGCATCACCTGCCCGACCAGGAACCCCATCACCTTCTCCTTGCCCGCCCGGAACTGCTCCACCTGGGCGGGGTTTTCCGCCAGCACACGCCGCACGGCGTCCAGCAGGGCACCGGCGTCGCTGATCTGGCTGAGGCCGCGCTCGCGCACGATGTCCTCCGCGGATTTCCCCGTGGAGAACATCTCGGCCAGGATCTCCTTGGCCATCTTGCCGCTGATGGCGCCCGACTCGATCATCCCGAGCATCCCGGCGAGGGCCGCGGGGCCCGCCGCGCACTCGGCGATCTCCTGTTTGGATTCCGAAAGCAGGGCCTGGAGTTCCACGGTGATCCAGTTGGCCGCCTTCTTGGGGTCGGCGCCCGCGGCCACCGCCGCCTCGTAGTAGTCCGCCGTGTCCCGCGACTGGGTCAGCACGCCCGCGTCGTAGGCCGACAGGCCGTGCTGCGCGGCGAGGCGCGCGCGGCGGGCGGCGGGCAGCTCGGGCAGGGTCCCGCGGATCCGGTCCTCCCACGCCTGGTCCACCGCCACGGGCACCAGGTCGGGCTCGGGGAAGTAGCGGTAGTCGTGGGCCGACTCCTTGAGGCGCTGGGAGAAGGTGACGCCGCGGTCGGCGTCCCAGCCGCGGGTCTCCTGGACGACCGTGCCGCCGGCCTCGATCACGGCGATCTGCCGGGCGATCTCGAAGTCAATGGCCTTCTGGACGCCGCTGAAGGAGGCCACGTTCTTGACCTCCGTCTTGACGCCGAAGGCCTCCTGCCCCACGGGCCGCACGCTGATGTTGGCCTCGGCGCGCAGGGAGCCCTCCTCCATGTTGCAGTCGCTCACGCGCAGGTACTGGAGGATCTGCTTGAGCTCCGTGAGGTAGGCGTGGGCCTCGCGGGCGCTCCGGAGGTCGGGCTCCGTCACGATCTCCAGCAGCGGCAGGCCGCAGCGGTTGAAGTCCACCCCGCTCTGCCCGCCCGCGATGGTGTGCGTGTTGCGGGCCGTGTCCTCCTCCATGTGCGCGCGCGTGATGCCGATGCGCCGCGCCGCGCCGTCCACCTCGATGTCGAGCCAGCCGCCGTGGCACAGGGGCAGGTCGTACTGGCTGATCTGGTAGTTCTTGGCGAGGTCGGGGTAGAAGTAGTTCTTGCGGTCCATCTTGGACCAGCGGGAGATTCGGCAGTTGAGGGCGAGCCCGACGGCGACGGACTTGTTCACCATGTCCACGTTGAGGACGGGAAGGGTGCCGGGCATGCCGAGGCAGACGGGGCACACGTTGGTGTTGGGCGGGGCGTGGAAGTCGGTGCAGCAGGCGCAGAACACCTTGGACCGGCTGTTGATCTCCACATGGACTTCCATGCCGATGACTGCTTCGTATTGCATGCTCATATCCTCAGGCGACGGGGGGCTCGCCCAGGCGGACGCCGCTCTTTTGCTCGTGACAGTGGGCCGCGCGGAGGAGGGCCGCCTCGTTGAAGGGGCGCGCCATCATCTGGAGGCCCGCGGGAAGCCCCGAGGCCGTGAGGCCGCAGGGAATCGAGATGCCGGGCAGGGTGGCCAGGTTCGTCGAGATGGTGTAGATGTCCGCCAGGTACATCTCCAGCGGGTTGTCGGTCTTGGTGCCGAACTCAAAGCTGGGGATGGGCGAGGTGGGCCCGGCGATGACGTCGCACTTCTCGAAGGCCTCGTCGAAGTCGCGCTTGATGAGGCGGCGCACCTTCTGGGCCTTGAGGTAGTAGGCGTCGTAGTAGCCGCTGGAGAGCACGTAGGTGCCCAGCATGATGCGGCGCTTCACCTCGGGGCCGAAGCCCTCGGACTTCGTCAGGACGTACATCTCCTCCACGCTCTTCGCCGCCGGGTGGCGGAAGCCGTAGCGCACGCCGTCGAAGCGGGCCAGGTTCGCGCTCGCCTCGGCGGTGCAGATGATGTAGTAGACCGCGATGGCGTAGTTGGCGTGGGGCAGCGAGACCGGCACGATCTCGGCGCCCTCGCGGCGGAACACGTCCACGGCGGCCTCCACCTTCTCGCGCATCTCCGTGTTGAGGGCGTCGGTGAAGTACTCCGCGGGCAGGCCGATCCGCAGGCCCCGGACGTCGCCCGTGAGCGCCGCGGTGAAGTCCTCGGCGGGCAGGTCGGCGGAGGTGGAGTCGAGGGGGTCGCGGCCGCAGATCACGTTGAGCGTTAGCGCGGCGTCCTCCACGGTGCGCGTGAGGGGGCCGATCTGGTCGAGGGACGACGCGAAGGCGACGAGGCCGTAGCGGGACACGCGGCCGTAGGTGGGCTTGATGCCCACGCAGCCGCACATGGCCGCGGGCTGGCGGATGGAGCCGCCCGTGTCGCTGCCGAGGGAGATGGCGCACTCGCCCGCGCTGACGGCGGCGGCGGACCCGCCGCTGGAGCCGCCGGGCACGCATTTCAGGTTCCAGGGGTTGCGCGTCACCTTGATCGTGCTGCGCTCGGTGGATGAGCCCATGGCGAACTCGTCCATGTTCACCTTGCCCAGGAAGACGGCGTCGGCGGCGGCCATGCGCTTCACCACCGTGCCGTCGTAGGGGCTGCGGAAGTCCTTGAGGATCTTCGACGCGCAGGAGGTCGTGCCCGTGCGGGTGCAGAGCAGCTCCTTGAGCCCCACGGGCACCCCGGCCAGCGGGCCGAGGGCGTCGCCCCTGCGGGCCTTCTCGTCCACCGCGGCGGCCTGCGCCAGGGCCTCGTCGCGCCACACCTGGGTGAAGGCGTCCACGAGCGGGTCCACCTCGGCGATGCGGTCCAGGTGCCACTCCGTCATGGCCGTCGCGGAGGCCGCGCCCGAGCGGACGGCGTCGCGGATCTCCCGCGCCGACTGGTAATGCCAGGGGGTGTTCATGCGGTGTCCCCCTCGAGGATGCGGGGCACCAGGAAATACTCGCCGTCGTGCATCGGCGCGTTCATGAGCGCCTCCTCGCGCGGGAGCGACGCGCCGGTCTCGTCCTGCCGGAACACGTTGGTCATCTCCATGGCGTGCATCATCGGCTCCACGGCGTCCGTGTCCAGCTCGTTGAGCTGGTCCATGTACGCGAGGATGTCGTCCATTTCCCGGACCAGCCGGTTCTTTTCGTCCTCCGTCAGGCGGAGCTGGGCCAGGCCGGCCACATACTCCACGTCCTTCAGGGTGATTTTTCCCATGATTTCAGGCCTCCACAGGGGGGTTCAGGGAGCCAAAAGAATAGCACACCCGGCCGCGCCCAGTCCAAGGGCTCAGGGCAATCGCACTAAAATCGTGACTCTCCCCGCGTTTCCTCCGGACGGCGTTTGTTTTGCCCGGCTTGCGGGCTGATTCCCGGCCCTTTTTCCTTTCCCCCCCTTTCCCCGCCCCCATGGCGGATAACAGCATTTGTCATTATTTGATGTGTAAATAGCTCATGGCGTATAGTTTGCCCGCGGACCAACCAAAGGAGCATCGCGCCATGGACCCCGACAACAG
>JAKPUV010000042.1 GCA_029554925.1 Candidatus Hydrogenedentota bacterium
TGGGACACAGGCAGGGGGCAGATCATCATCCGCCGCCTTTGGCAATGGGGGGCACGCTGATTTTTCCTTGACCGCGAGGGGGAAGGTGTCTCTTCATGTTGCAGGGGTATTGACAACCGGGAAAGGATGTGCTATTAAGGAAGAAGAAACTGGTTGCTGTGCGTTGCGCTAGTGATAGCAGTTATCAGTAACACGGGGAATGAAACAGCGAAGGGAGGTTCCAGATGGAACGGTCACTTTGGCGCGGGGCGTGCTCACTCACTCACTCACTCACTCACTCACTCACTTGACCTTTCGTAGGGGGATGCTGTGCGAGGGGGTGTCCGTGGTCACCCTGGTCGCCCTGCTCACCACCACCCTCCAGCCGTGGGGGTATTCCGCGCCGGTGGCTGCGGCGAAGAACCCGCCCGCCGAAGCGCCGATAATGGTTGCCCGGGTGCCCGAAACCTCGCCCGCCGCGCCACTGCTGCCCCAGGATGCTGTTCCCGCGGCAGGTGCAGTCGTGGACAGCACCGCTGAGCCGGAGGCGCAGGACACAAGCAGTCCCGAATACTGGACCCGTGTGGCGAAGGTTATGCCGTCGGCGGGGATGACATCGCAGGACGATGTGCAGGCGGTGTTGGCCAAGGCGCGGACCATCCGGTCCCCCAAGGCACGAGATGGCCGTCCGCAACGGCCTGATGTGCGGCGGTACCGGCCTGGTGCCCAGGATCCCGCCCCGGCGCCGACCCCGTCTTCGGGAAGCGCTCAGGACGCCCCGGTTGCCGCAGTCGAGAAGGGGGTCGCAGAGGGGTCGGCGGACCTGCTTGCGCGGGGCGACACGCTGCTTCGGGAGAACAGGCTTGCCGAGGCCATGACCGCCTATTTCCGCGTGGTGGACGAGTTTCCGGGGTCGGCGGAGTCCGCCGCGCTGGACAACGTGGTGAACGCCCTCGCATGGGACGCTGAAGCCGGGGCGGTGGACCCGGTCCAGCTGCTTTCCTTCGTGGACAGCCTTCCCGTCCATGCGTCGTGCCGGTCGGAAAAGTCCACCTACTGGGTGGCCGCGGCCAACCAGATTGCCGGGGAAAATATCCTGCTTGCGGGAAAAGACCAGGAGGCAAAACCCTACCTGGAGAAGGGCCGGGATGCGGCCCTTGCGGCCATGCGGGACCTGCCCGCGTCGCCCTACCAGATATTTTTCCCGGGCCACTACATCCGGAGTTGCCGTCTGCTGGGGGGCAAGGAGCTCGAAAACGGCGTGGAGACCCTGAAGGCGCTGGTGCGCGGGCAGGAGCAGACGACCATGCTCAAGTTCGCCGGGCGTCTGGCCCTGACCATGTCCATCCACCGCGATTTCAACGACATCACCGAAGCCGCCGTGCAGTGCGGCAGCCTGCTGGACGAGTATGAGGGGTCCGATCCGGCGCGCATGCTGGCGGAGAAGACCGGCGAGCCGAACGTCCGGGCGCATGTCGAGTTTGCCCTGGGGTACGTCCGGTTCCAGATGAGCCATTTCGGGACGGCCCGCAGGCATTTTGAGGCCGTCGCAAAGGAGCACCCGGAGAACGCGCGCCTTGCCGACGCGTCCCTGTACATGGCCGCCTATCTGACGGAACTGGCGGCCCCGAACGACTACCCGGGCGCTGTCGCGGCGTACAGCGGCTATCTTGAGCGCTCGCCGGGCGGCGAGTACACGCCCAAGGCGCTGGTGCGGATGGCGGCCGCCTATGACCGGGCGGGCGAGCTGACCGCGTCCGTGGAGCTGCTCCGCGAGACGGCGGAGACCTTCTCCTATCTTCCCTGGACGGAGCAGTTGAAGGCCAACATCGCGGACCGCGAGGCCGCCATTGCGGCCGGCATGGAGAACAAACTGCGCGCGGACCGCCTGCGCGGCGACCACGGCGAGGGGCTGTGCGGTCCCTTCGCGCTGGCCCTCCTGCTGCAGGAAGCCGGCATGGAGGCGGACGTCCTCACCCTCGCGCGCGAGGCGGGCAGCGACGCGTCGGGCACGTCGCTGGCCGGGCTGCTGGCGGCGGGCGCCGCCCGGGGGCTGGGCCTGTCGGCGGCCCGCATGGAGAACCTGTCGGATCTGCGCACGCCCGCGATTGCCCATCTCGCGCCCAATCATTTCGTGCTGGTCCGCGCCGTGGAGCCGGATGGCGTGCTGGTGGAGGATCCCTCCGGGCAGCGGCGGCTTACCCGGGAGGCGTTCCAGAGCGCGTTTTCCGGCTTTGTCCTCACCACGCAGAAGCTGGGACCGGATTCTCCGTGGCTGTCCCAGGAAGTGCTGGAGTCTGTCCGGGGCGCCTGCGAGGAGTTTTTCACGGACCTGAACGAGTGGTATTTGCAGTGTATTAATCAGCAGGCCATTGCCGAGTGCCCCGTGGACAAGTCCACGGGGTCCAATTTCAGCGCGGGCGACGCCAACATGCAGAGTTTTTCCGGGCCGGGGCTGCCGCAACGGCTGAATACCCCCACCATACAGCCCCAGATGCTCTGGTCGCCGCCGGGGATCAACCTCGGCATGACCACAAATCACCGTGCTCTCACGATAAAGAATACGGATCTTTCCCTCACCACCCGGGGTGGCCTCCGGCTGGACTTCACGCGGTTCTATTCCAACCCCTGGGGCGACCACTCGGCGTACAAAAGGGACCAGAACCGCCCGTACAAGAACAACTTCGGGAGTGGCTGGTGGCACAGCCTGAACACCCATGTCCGCATGTCTATTGAGGACGGCTATGCGTACTATCTGGACGAATATGGAAACACCAAGCACTTCACGCGCACGGACACCTATGACCAGGACGGCAAGCGGCTCTATTCGCGGACGCCAATAGGCGTGGACGAAGAGGATACTAACGCGCTTCGGGAGGAGCGGTCCGTGGTGCTGCGCCAGGATCCGTCGGCCGGCTGGTTTGAGTTGATCCGCGGCGACGGCATGATCTATCACTACAGCGCGCCCATTCACGCGGAGGATAAGTATTGTCGTCTGGAGTGGTACCGGGACCGCTCGGGGAACACAGTTACCCTGACCTATGCGGACTGCATCATCACGGAGGGCGATCCGCCCGTCAACACCAACTACGGCAGACTGTCCCGCGTGGACACCCCGTCGGGGGACGGCCGGTACCTCACGTTTGCCTACTCGGGGAATCAGATGTCGCGCGTGGAACTCAGGGAGAGCGCCGACCCGTCCGGGCTGATCAAGTATGTCGAGTACACCTACGGCCCCTGCCACACGCTGCAGCAGAACGAGCAGGACCCCTATCCGGGCGAGCCGTTCCTGCGGTCCGTTCAGGGGGACGGCAGCACGCAGGATATTGTCTCCTACGAGTACGACGCCGGGGAGTATAACAACGCCCAATATGGACGGTTTCCCTGGAAAATCACGGACAAGCGGGGTGCCCAGGCGGAAATCACCTTTGAATATGCCTATGGGATAGGGGAATCGTTCCTTTCCACGAACAAGATCACGTTGGAGGCGCCCGACGGCGTGGTCATGGAGGTTCAGAAGGCGGGGGGTGACGAGGCCACTATTCGTCTCTACGATGGAGCAACGCTCCTGAGCAAGGCCTTCTACACCTTCGATGCGCACGGGGTGCAGATAGCCAGCGTCGCGATGTACCCGGACCCCGCCCAGAGCACCGCAGTCACCTGGACCTATGATTACGATGAAACGGAGATTTACGATTTTGAAGGTAACGGGATGACGGGCGCGGGGTACGAGTACAACGCCAAGGGCCGGGTCACGAAGGCGTGGCAGGGCGGGGTCTACTACCGCTACGAATACGCGGCGGGGAACGACCTGCATCCTGTGCGCATGTACGGCCCGGGCACGTCCAGCGACACGGACAAGGGACCCGTCACGGAATACACCTACGACGCGGCGGGACGCATATACAATGTCAAGCCGCCCAACATGGGGAGCAACGGCATCACCTACAGCTATGACGGCTACGGGCAGGTGATTTCCGTCCTGGACCCCGCCGGGGACGTGGAGTACTTCCAGTATGACACCCGGGGCAACCGGACCAGCCACACGGACAAGGGCGGCAACACCACGACCTTCACCTACGACGACCTGGGGCGCGTGCTCACCGCCACCGCCCCCGGAAACCGCACCACCACCTACACCTACACCGGCGGCTGCTCCTCCTGCGGCGGCGCGGCGGGCCTCGTGTCCACCATCACCACGCCGGACAACAAGACCACGTCGTTCACCTACGACGCCAACGGCAACCGCCTCACGGCCACGGACCCGATGAACCGGACGACCACCTATGCCTACAACAGCATGGACCGTCCGACCACCGTCACCCTGCCCGACAGCCGGACCATGTCCTACACCTACGACAAGCTGGGCCGGCCGGTCGCCGTCACCGGGGCCGACGGCCGCATCACGCGCCACCAGTATGACTACCGGGGCCTCCTGCTGAAGACCTGGCTGGAGAATGACCCCGGGACCACGGCCGACGATGACACGCTTGTGGAAAACGAATATGACACGCTCGGGCGCCTGACCAAGGTCACGGACACCAAGGGGCAGATCATCAACTACACCTACTCGCCCCGGGGGGACGTCTGGCAGACCATACACGGGAACCCGAACCTTTTGGATCCCGATCCCGCCAAGATATACCTCACGAACCTGTATGACTCCTATGGAAGGCTCATAAAGACCGGCGCGTTCACCCTGTCCCCCCTGAATCTCTACAGCGACCCCGTCGAGTATTTCTACAACAACACCACGGGGCAGCTGACCAAGAAGCGCTTCACCAACGGCACGGACGTCAAGGACATAGACTACAGCTACGACATCCTTGGACGGCCGGTGCAGGTGGACGACTGGCTGGGCGGCCCGGGCAGCGACGGCCACCACTTTGAGTACGACGACAACGGCCGCGTGACCACCTACACGGACTTTGACGACGCCGAGCTGACGCTGGCCTATGACGCGTACGGACAGGTCACCTCCATGACGGCCTACGAGGCGGGGAACACGCACACCTACGCCTATGACACCATGGGCCGCCTCACGACGCTGACCGCCCCCGGAAACCGCCAGTGGGGCTTCACCTACAACGACGCCGGGCAGCCCGTCTCCTACACCTGGCCCAATGGCATGTCCACCCACTACACCTACGACACGGCGGGGCGGCTGGGGAAGATCGAGCACAAGGACGGCTCGACGGTGAAGGCCGGCTGGGCCTACGAGCTGACCGCGGACGACAACATCGTCCGCATCGCCGACACGCGCGCCGGGGTGTCGCAGGCGTGGGAGTACGAGTACGATTCCCGCAGCCGCCTCATCCACGCCCTGCGGTTCGGCGACAATGGCAAGCCGCAGTTCCGCCAGGCCTTCGAGTATGACGAGGCGGACAACATGACCTCCGTGGCCACCCTGAACTTCACAGAGGTGGTGTGGGACACCTTCGCAGACGGCAATTACACGGCCTCCCCGCCGTGGACGGTGCAGTCGGGCACCTGGTCCGCTGCGTCGTATTACCTTGCGCCTGTCCCTGCGACGGGCACGCGGACCATCAGCACCGCCACCACCACCCGGTCCCCCGAGTTGCGGCTGGACTATTACCTGCCCCCCTCGCTCCAGGGTATCTTCGACAGCTTCAGCGTCTATGTCCGCTATGTGGACGCGTCCAACCACCTGCGGATCGTCTGGTTCTGGGGCACCCTGGGGGTGTTCGAGACCGTGGCCGGTGTGGAGACGCTGCTTGCCTCGTTCCCCTACGCCTCCATGACCATGGACTCCTGGCAGACGCTGGCGGTCCAGGTGCGTCTTGACAAGCTGGCGGTGTATCATGCCCCCAGGGGCAAGGCGCCGCGCCTGCTCGGTGGAGACATTGCAGTGAGCACGACGATGGGAACAAACGCCCTGCGGCTGGGGGTGTCGGGTCAGAGCGGGTTCCGCTTTGACAGCGTGTCGGTTCATGCGCGGTCGCTGGATGCGGCGAAGAGCACGACCTATGCCTGCAACACGTCGAACCAGCTCACGTCGAGCGTGACGAACGGCACCACCACCACCTACACCTATGACGCCTGGGGCCGGCTGCTCACCCGCACTGCGGGCACCGCCTCCGCCTCCTACGCCTACCGGGGCGACAAGCTCAAGCAGGTCACCTCCACCTTCCCCAACGAGGACTCCGTCGCCATGAA
>JAKPUV010000048.1 GCA_029554925.1 Candidatus Hydrogenedentota bacterium
GGCGCTGCGGAGCTGGCCGCCCTCGTGGGCAACGCGCGGAAGGCCGGGGTGCGGGCTGTGGCCAACAACCTGCAAAGCGGCAACCCGAAGGCGGCGGAGACGCTGGCGGCGGAACTGGGGGTGCCGCTGGTGACGCTGTCCAATTTCCCGGGCGCGGACCCGGACGCACCCTCCTGGGAGGCGACATTGGACCGGAATCTGGACCACCTACTGGACGTGCTGAAACCGTCCACCGGGACGAAATGAGCGCGCCCGTCGTCGAGATCCGGGACGCGGTGGTCGCCTACCGGTCGGGAGTGGCGCTGGACGGCGTGTCCCTTTCCGTGAACGCGGGGGAGGCCGTGGGCATTCTGGGTCCCAACGGCACGGGCAAGAGCACCCTGTTGCTGCTGGTGAACGGCCTGGTCCGCCCGCAATCGGGAAGTATCCGCGTGCTCGGCGGGGAGCCCTTCCGCGCGATGCAGGGCTACCGGCTTCGCCGCCGCATCGGCTATCTGGCCCAGACCCAGCGGATTGACCCGCGCCTGCCCGTGACGGTGCGCGAGACGGTGGCGGCGGGACGCTACGGCCGCATCGGACTGTTGCGCCGCATGGGCCGGGCCGACCGGCGTGCCGTGGCGGAGGCGATGGACCGCATGGGCGTGGCCCATCTGGCCGGGCGGCCGCTGGGCCACCTGTCGGGCGGCGAGCTCCAGCGGACGGCGCTGGCGCGCGCGCTGGCCCAGGAGCCGGAAATCCTGCTGCTGGACGAGCCGACGGCGTCGGTGGACCCGGGCGCGCGCGGGGCGCTGCTGGCGCATGTGGACGCGCTGCCCGCGCTCACGGGCGCGGCGATGCTCTATGTCACCCACGAGACCGGCGCGGTGCCGGGGGGGTGCGCGCGGCTGGCGCTGATGCGGGCGGGTCGCGTGTGGCGCGACGGCCCGCGGGCGGAGATGCTGGCGGCGGACACGCTCCGCGCGCTCTACGGGGAGGAGGGCCTGTGAGCGGCTGGGCGCTGTTCCACTACGCCTACCTGCAGAACGCCGTGCTGGCGGGGCTGCTGGGCGGCGCGGCCTGCGCGGTGGTGGGGGTGTTTGTGGTGACGATGCACCTCTCCTTCCTGGGGGTGGGCATCGCGCACGCGGCCTTCGCCGGGGCGCTGTTCTCACTGCTTGTG
>JAKPUV010000065.1 GCA_029554925.1 Candidatus Hydrogenedentota bacterium
TCGCGGGCCATTAAACAAAACTCCCGAAAGCCTTTCCGGCCTTCGGGGAAACACGCGGACCCAACGCCCGCCGCCCATTTTGGGCCGGCGCGGCGCCGTTGTTCCGCGACCTTCTCTCATCCGGACTGTACCGTCGGCCCCGGAATTCCACCGGAGTCTGCGCCGAAGCGCTCGCGGGCTTTCACCGCCGGTCGGGAGTTTCACCCTGCCCCGAAGGTCGTCTGTGCCGTCAACAACCCCCTTATTCTAGTCCAACCCGCCGTTCAGGTCAAATCAAGACGGGGGCGGTTCACCGTCCGGCCCTGTGGGTGGATTTCATCCGCCGGCCCGCGCCGCGGGGGCCTGTGGTATGATAAGGGCCTGCGAACTTGGGTATGAGGACGCCCCCGCGCCGCGGCGCCGCGCACGGGGGCGTGTTTTCCATGGAGCGGCCGCACCGTGATGGATGAGGTGAGAAAACCCCGGCTGACCGAGGTGGTGGCGATGAAGGCCCTGCTGGACGAGGCCTCCGCCGCGGGGCAGGTGCTGCCCCGGCAGCTTCCGGAGCTGTATGAGAACGTGCGCGATTTCCACGTCTACGCCGACGACAGCGGCGTAGGCGGGCTGGTGGCGCTGCACATCGACATGGTGGACCTGGCGGAGGTGCGGTCGCTGGTGGTGCGCCCGGACCTGCGGGGGCGGGGCATCGGCCAACGGCTGGTGGAGGCGGTGCTCGCGGAGGCGTCGGACCTGCACATCGCGCGGGTCTACGCCTTCACGCGGATGCCGGCGTTTTTCAACACCCTCGGCTTTGCGGTGGTGGACCGCGCCGAGCTGCCCTACAAGGTGTACAAGGACTGCCAGCGCTGTCCGCTGTACCCGAACTGCGACGAGATCGCCGTGGCCCGGTGGCTGGACGCCCCGAAAACGGCCGAGGGAATGGAGGTTCCGACATGACGAACGCCTGTCCGGGAACGCTGGGGTTTCTGGGATTCGGGAACATGGGCCTGGCCATCGCGGCCGGCCTGCTGGACCGCAAAATTTATCCGCCAAAGCGCGTGCTGGTGTTTGACCCCGAATCGGCGCGGCAGGCGGCCGCCCGGGGCATGGGCCTGCGGGTGATGGAAACGCCGCGGGAGCTGGCGGCGGCGTCGGACACGCTGATGTTCGCCGTGAAGCCGCAGGTGTGGCGCGCGGCGGCGGAGTCCCTCGCGGGCGCCCTGCGGGAGGACGGGCTCGTCCTCTCCATCATGGCGGGGGTGCCCATCGCGGCGCTGCGGACGGCCCTGGGCGGAAAGGCGAAGGTGATCCGCGTCATGCCGAACACCCCGGCCATGGTGCGCGCGGGCGCCGCGGGCATCGCCCCGGGCCCGGGGTGCGGCGACGCGGACGCGGCCCTCGCCCGGACGATCTTCGAGGCCGTGGGCGTGGCGGAGATCGTGAAGGAAAAGGATTTGGACGCCATCACCGCCCTGAGCGGGAGCGGGCCGGCGTATTTCTTCCTGCTGGTGGAATGCCTGACGAAGGCGGCGGTGGCCGAGGGGCTGGACCCGGCGGTGGCGGCGCGGCTGGCCGCGCAGACGGCGCTCGGCGCGGGGCGTCTGCTGATGGAGTCGGGAGAGGACGCCGCCGTGCTCCGCGAGCGCGTCACCTCCAAGGGCGGCACCACCTTTGCCGCGCTGGAGACCTTCCGCGCGCGCAACTTCGAGGAGACCGTGCTGGCGGCAGTTCAGGCCGCCGCGGCGCGTTCCAGGGAACTCGGGAAATAGCGCCCGTCTGCCGTCGGGGACGGGTGCAGCCGGGTGCGGCCCCGCCGCAACCGGGAAAGGAGGCGGACATGGGCCGGTTTGGACTGACGATGCTCCTGGTATTCGCGTGCTGCGCCGCCTTCGGCGCGGAGGCGCCCCTTTCCGGGGTTTACCTGCATCCCGTGGAGTACGCCGACGCGCCGGGGTCCGCGGAGGAGCGGGCGGCCCTGGTGGACGCCGCGCTGGACAAGGTGGCCGCGTGCGGGTTCACCACCCTCATCCCCTACGCCAACACCTCGGCGGGACGGGACTTCTGGCCCTCCGGGTCCCCCGAAACCTCGTCGCCCGGGGACTGGGACGCGCTGGGAGTGCTGGCGGAGAAGGCGCGGGCGCGGGGGCTCCGGGTCATGCCCGGTTTCTGCGTGCTGATTTCGGGGCATGAGGAGCCGCGCGGAATTCTGGCGGCCCACCCCGAGTGGGCGCTGCGCGCCGCCGACGGCACACCGCAAGGGTACATCTCCCCCGCCAACCCCGCGGCGCGGGCGTGGGTGGTGGCGCATGTGCGGAGCATGGCGGCGCACATCCGACCCGACGGGATCATGCTGGACTATCTGCGCTATCCGAGCCAGGGCAACATCCGCCTGGACCCCGAGGGCGAAAAGGTGTTTGAGAGCCAGGCGCCGAAGGACGAGACGCCCGCCGCGCGCAAGGTTCGGTTTCAGCAGTTCAAAGAGGACGCGATCTCCGCGCTCATGGCCGATTTGCACGCCATGCTTCAGGAGGAAGCCCCGGGCATCCGCACCGGCCTCTACACCTGGGGCGCCAGTGTGGCCTCCGGAAGCCCCGTCGGCCAGTGCTGGCCGCGCTGGGTGCGCGCGGGCATGCTGGACGTGCTGAATGTCTCGGGCTACTGCTACACGGAGAACTACGGCGAGAAGTACATGGAGGCCTTCGACACCCGCCTGCGCGACGCGGCGGCGCTGGCCCGCGGGGCGGGCGGCCAGGTCGAGCTGACCTTCGCCCTCGGCGTGGTCACCAGCCACGGCGGGGTGAA
>JAKPUV010000074.1 GCA_029554925.1 Candidatus Hydrogenedentota bacterium
CCGTTATCCGACTTTGCCGTATCCCTCCGCTCACTCGAAAATGCAGCTTATCCGTCCTATCCGTCCTGGGAGCGCAAAGGCCGGAAGTACTACCTCAAGGCCACGGCCGACGCGGACGGCCGCATGACCTACACCTATGTCGTGGCCAAGGACGGCGAGATCGAGACGTGGGTCAGCAACTCCAAGACCGGGACGGCCGCGAACAAGCGCGGCGGGAACCTGCTCCAGAGGCAGGGCGAGTGAAAAAGGAAGACCGGGAGGAGCCCGCCCCTCCCGGTCAACTCGCCCGGTCATCGCCGACGGAGGCCACCGGGCGGCCACAGAAGACGAGCTTACCAGACGGGAGGGAGGAAGCGCAACATGAAGGTGGAAATCACCAGCAATTCTAATTTTGGTTTTTTTTGTTTTGTTGTTGTATAGGGCATGATTTATGCTCTATACTATGGGCATGAAACGAAAAAAAGCGACACCCACCGAAAAACGCGACGCGCTGCTGGCCGAGATGGCCTCGCTGCGCGGCCTGCTGAACGGCTCGCTCGTCCAGCGGTACTCGACCTGCGCGCGGAAGAACTGCGCGTGCCACACGGGCAGGCGTCACGGGCCGCGCCTCTACCTGGCCGCGACCGGGGAGGGCGGCCAGCGGCAGACCTACATTCCGGCGGCGCTCGCGGAGCGGGCGGCGGAGGGCGTGGCGCAGGGGCGGCGGCTGCGCGCCATCGTCCGGGAGCTGACGGCCCTGAACCTGGCGCTGATGCGGGAGGAGGCCGGACGTGGATAGGCCGGGCGGGGAAGGCCCGTCGTGCGCGCGGTGCGTGGCCGTCGTCAGGGAGGCGGCCGGGGGGTTCCCCGACACGCGCAAGGGGAGCAACAGCCGCTATCCCGTCCCGGACGCGGTGATGTCCGCCTACGCGGTGTTCTTCCTGCAGTCGCCGTCATGGCTGGCCTGCCAGCGGGCCATGCAGGAGGAGAAGGGCGCCAGCAACGCGCTGACGCTCTTCGGCGTCGCGAAGGTCCCGACGGACAACCAGGTCAGGAGGCTGCTGGATCCGGCCGGGCCGGAGTTGCTGCACGGGGCCTTCCGCGGGCTGCTGGAACTGCTGGAGGGCAGCGGCGCCCTGGAGCGCTACCGCGTGCTGGACGGCCGCACGCTCGTCGCCCTCGACGGGACGGACTTCCACAGCTCGGAGAAGATCTCGTGCCCGGACTGCCTCGCCGCGCGCCACAGGGACGGGCGGACGGTCTTCAGCCACAAGGCGGTCACGCCCGCGGTCGTGGCCCCGGGCGTCCCGCAGGCCGTCCCCCTGCGCCCCGAGTTCGTCACGCCGCAGGACGGCGCGGAAAAGCAGGACTGCGAGATCAACGCCTCCAAGCGCTGGCTGGAGGACTCGCTGCCCTGGCTGGGCGAGAACCGTGCCGTCCTGCTCGGCGACGACCTCTACGCGCACACGCCCTTCTGCCGGAAGGTCCTGCTCAACGGGCTGCACTTCATCTTCACCTGCCTGCGGGAGTCCCACAGGGCCGCCTACGAGTGGCTCGACCTCCTGGAGCCCGGCGACTTCCGGACCGTCAGCGAGACGCGCCGGGAGGCCGACGGGCACAAACGCACGTGGGCCGTCCGCTTCGCGAAGGGCGTCCCCCTGTCGGGGGAAGAAGGCGCCCCGCGCGTCAATTGGATCGGGCTGACCGTGACCGACTCCAAAGGGCGGCAGACCTACCGCAACTGCTGGGCGACCGATCTGGACGTTGACGCGGGAAACGCCGTGGAACTGGCCGCGTGCGGCCGCGCCCGCTGGGCCATCGAGAACGGCAACAACAACACGCTCAAGACCAAGGGCTACCATCTCGACCACAACTTCGGCCACGGCAAGGAGCATCTGGCCAACACGCTCGCATCCCTCAACATCCTCGCGTTCCTGACGCACACCGTCCTCGAACTCACCGAACGGCACTACCGCCTGATCCGCGACCGTCTCGGCAGCCGACGCGAGTTCTTCCTGCACCTCCACGTCCTGACCGTCTACCGCCTCTTCAGCTCATGGGAGGACTTCGAGGACTTCGTCATGAAGGCCCTCGGGATCGGGCCCCACGCCCCGGCCGCCCCGCCCGAACTGACGAAGAAGGGCCTGATCCGGCGTTACGCGAAGCGCAAGGACAGGTAGGACGGCACGAGAAAGGCCGGCATGGCCATGCCGCGGCCCGTGCAGGAACGCCCGGGCCGCCGCGCCGTGCCCGCTCTGCCCCGGAACGCCGCCGCGCCCTCCGGCAGCGGCCGCCGCCGCCGCGTGACGCGGCCCCCGCAGGCCGCCCGAGACCGGTCCAGCACCAAAAACCATGCGCCCCAACAACAATCAACCAAAAATCAACTATGCTATGTGGCCAAAATTAGAATTGCTGGGAAATCACGGGAGCTGAGGAAGCCCGAGCGCGGATCGCGGCGGTCGAGGCCGCGCTGGCCGACAAGGCCGCGCTGCACCGGGACATCGCGCACGCCGCGCGGCCGGTCGTCAGCGACTGGCTGCTGGACCGTGACGGCAAGGCCAAGCGCAAGCCCGGCTGGCCGCGCTCCGGCTACTGGGGGCACGCCTCCGAGTCCGCGTCCGGCGAGGCCGACGCTGAGGCGGCGTGGGTCATCGTCCGCAAAGAGGGCGTGGGCCTGCACCTGCGCGGCGGCACCGTCAAGTCATTGCGCCCAGGCGGCAAACTCGCCATCCCGCTGCGCGCCGAACCGTAGGCGTCGCAGACGACGCGGCAGCGCCTGTCGGCGAGGAAGTCGCGCGGGCCCTCGGCCGCGCGGCTGGCGGTGAAGTCGAACACGGTCCACGGCCCCTCGCGCGGCGGGGCCGTGGCCGCCCACAGCCGCGCCTCGCGCATCCTCTGGCCGCGCGGCTTGCCGGAGTTGTAATCCTGCATGTCCACCGGCGTGTCGTCGTGGTGGACCAGCCCTCCCGCGAGAAGCTCCCCTTTGACCGCCGCGACGAGCGGCCGCAGCGCCAGGCCGCACTCGGTGAGCCAGCCGCACATCGTCTGCCGCGTGAGCGTGACGCCGGAACGCTTCAGCACCGACTCCATCCGGTTGAGCGGCAGGTGGTCCGCGTACTTCGACACGGCCAGATGCGCCAGCAGGCTCTCGTCGGCCAGGCAGCGCGGCACCAGCGCGTCCGGCACGGGGGCCGCGACGACGCCGTTCTCCTCCGCGCCGGCCGGGCTGCCGTACTTCAGGCGGCGCGTCACCTTCACGTAGATCTTGGACGGCTCGTACGCGACGCGCTCCGCGTCCTCGCAGCCGATCAGCGGCCGCGCCGTGCCGTCGGGAAGCGTTTTCTCCGCTTCGGGGACGTCGATGACCTCGACCACGCGCTCCAGCGTCTCGGGCAGCTCGCCGCGCCCGTGCGGGGCGGCCTTGCGCGTGTGCGCCGCGACCTCCGCCACAACGGCGGGCGCGGGCGCGGCGGGCGCGTTCCCCTCGACCGCCTGGATCGTCAGCGTGTCGAACCACATCTGGTTCGGGTCGGTCTTCTCCGACTTGCGCCCGAAGAGCTGGCGCGTCAGCCACTCCACCTGCGACCGAAGCTTCCCGATCTGCTCCGTGAGCAGCCGCGCGACCTCTTCCTTCTCGCCGCGCAGGCTTTCGACCGTCGCGGAAAGGTCGGCGATCAGCGTCCGCTGCGTCTCGATCACGCGCAGCAGGGCGGCCTCGCCGCCTTCGATCTCAGAGCTTGTCGCCGCAGGTGTTTCCGTCATTTCCGCCATCGCCTTCCGATGGATGCAGAATCGCAGAAAACCCCTTTGTTTTCCAGCCGAATCGATCAACAATCGATCGACACAATTATGAACAGGGACGCCACCTCGGGCTGCGCGAGACCACCTTCGCGCGCACCCCTTCGAGCAGCAGCGCGAGTTCCTCGCGGCCGATCTCCGCCGGCCCCTCCGGGCGCGGCGCGAAGCGTCCGCGCTCCAGGCGCTTCGACCAGAGCGCGAGCCCGTCCCGCTCCCAGTAAAGGGCCTTCACGAAATCGCGCCGCCGGTTCACGAACACGAACAGGTCCCCCGACAGCGGGTCGCGCCCCAACTCGCCGCGCACGATCCCGGAGAGCCCGTCGAAGCTCTTGCGCATGTCCGTCGGCGCGCGCCGCAGGTAGATGCGCCCCGCGCTCGCGACCGCGATCATGGCGCGGCCAGCGCCTCCAGCGCGCGCAGCAGCGTCGCAGCGTCGAACCCCGGCTCAACGCGCACCAGCCAGCGGCCCGACTCGACGCACACACCCGACGCCCGGCGCGGCGGGCGCAGCTCGACGAACCCGCGCGGCGCGTCGCCCGCCTCCGCCGCGTTGAGCGCCTTGCGCCAGTACGAAAACTTCCACACGGGTATCCCGCGCTCGCGGCAGTAACCCGCCGCGCCAAGTCCGCACGCCTGTTGCTCCGCGATGATCCGCCGCCATTCCTCACGCCGCGCTTCGCGCGCGCCCGCCGCCTTTTCCTGTTCCATGTCCCGTTCTTCCTTTCGCGAGACATGATGCCTCAGCCGTTGCAATATCGGTAGACGTATTTCGCCGGACGCTTACCCATATCTGGCGTACCAGTGAACTTGAAGCTGACAGGTACACTAAAGATGTTATTCTCAATTGATTAACAGTCTTCAACCATTGCAGGATAATTGCCGCCTTCCCCGCCTATCCCAATTATGTGCTTCACTAAACCTCCTTTTGTACGCATTACATGGACATCTTTTTAAGCCCGCTAAT
>JAKPUV010000103.1 GCA_029554925.1 Candidatus Hydrogenedentota bacterium
GAGGTGGGGCCGGGGGAGGTCTTCGGCCTGCTCGGTCCCAACGGCGCGGGGAAAACCTCCACCATCAAGGCCATTGCCCGGGCCATCGAGCCGACCTACGGCGAGATCCGCATTGACGGCGTGGACCCCGACGTCCACCCGGAGGAGGCCTGGCGCCGCATCGGCTACATGCCCGACCTCCCGCCGCTCTACCCCGACCTGACGGTCCGCGAATACCTCGACGTGTTCGCCGCCGCGCACCTCGTTGCCCGCCCCGGCCGTTCGGACCGGGTGCGCGAATGGGCCGCCCGGGTGGACCTCGAGAAGAAGCTCGACACCCGCGTCTCCGAGCTTTCGCGGGGCATGAAGCAGCGGCTTGTGCTGGCGAAAACGCTGCTCCCGGAGCCGAAGGCGCTCCTCCTCGACGAGCCCGCCAGCGGCATGGACCCCATCGCCCGCGTCGAGATGCGCCGCCTCCTCCACGAGGCCGCCGCCAACGGCGCCGCCGTCGTCATCTCCAGCCACATCCTGTCCGAGCTCGACGAGCTCTGCACCGCCGTCGGCGTCATGGAAAAGGGCCGCATGGTCGTCTCCGGCAGCATCGCGGACATCCGCCGCCGCCTCGAGACCGGCGTGCGCCTGCGCGTCCGCCCGGCGGGCGCCACCCCCGCCGAAGCCGTCGCCGCGTTTCTGGAGGGCAATCCGCTCGTCTCCGGACCCGCCGTCGCCGCGGGGCAGTGCCTCGCCGAGTTCCACGGCACGGAGGACCAGGCGGCGGAGCTGCTGTCCGCCCTCGCGGCCAGCGGCCTCACCGTCGCCGAGTTCGCCCTGGAGCACGAGAGCCTCGAGAGCCTCTTCATGCGCGTCGGCGCGAGGGAAACGTCATGAAACTGGTTTCGCTTCAGGACAATCCGCAGTTCCTCAAGGGGTTTTACCTGCGCACCCGCTTTCCCGAGGTCATCTTCGAGCCCGTGCTGGTCGCGCTCGCGCTGGTGGTGTTTCTGGTCGTGCCGTCATCGGGCGGGCCTGTCTGGAGTGTTCTTGCCGCGTTCTGCGGCGGCGTGATGGCGCTTCTCCTGCTCCTGCTGGCGCCCGCCATGGCGGGCCGGATGGCCGCGGCGGAGGTGAGGGAGGGAACCCTGGATTTCTACCGCGCCGCGCCCCTCTACACGCGCAACCATGTGGTGGGTCTCATCGCGGGGGCGGTGTTCCCCGAGTGGGTGCTTTCCGCGGCGCTGGCGCTGGTCTTCCTCCCCGTGGCCTGCGCCATGGGCATCCCCTGGCACCTGGCCCTCGCCTTTGTTGCCAGCCTCGCCATGACCGGCGCCCTGGCGGCGGCGGCCGTCGCCACGGCCGCCCTGCACACCCGGGAGAACCAGGGAAGCAGCCTGCGGCTGCTGGTCATTCTGGCGGTGGGCTTCTGGCTGGCATTTGCCCTTCTGGGTGCGGCGAGAGCGTATTTTCAGTCCCTGTGGGTGTTCATGACCGGGATCCCCCTGGTCAACGCGGTGATCCAGCATGCCGCGCTGGACCGGGAGGGCTTTTCCGCGGGGCACTCGCTGGTTCTGGTGATGCTGCAGGCGGGCATGCAGCTCCCCCTGTTCCTCCTGTGCTGGGTGAACATCTGGCGCGTCTTCCGCGGGCCCCGCTGGTACAACAGCCGCAAGCTGCAGGCGGTGCTGGTCGCCGTGTACGCCTTCTTCTGCATGATCCCCGACGACGCCTCCTTCTGGCGCCCGAAGTCGGTTCCGCTCGAATACCGGAACAGTCCGGACCGGCCGTCCCTCGCGCACGAACCGCAGGAGGCCGCCGGAGTGATTGCCTCCGGGGTGACCGCGCTGCTCCTGATCGGCACAATGCTTGTCGGGTCGCCCGAGACGGCACAGGTGGCCCGGGGCCTCCGCCGGGCGCGCAAGGCCGGAAAACGGGGCGTCTCCTGGCTGGACGACTGCGCGGTCAGCGCGCCGGCCATGCTCGCAGTGACGGGCGTGTGCCTGCTGGCCCAGGGGGCGCTTTACATCGCGGGCTTCTCCGAGTTCACCCCCCAGATGGCCCTCGGATTCCTGCTCCTCTGCCTCAACCTCCTCTTTCTGGCCCTGTTCTACCAGTGCGTGCAGATCGGCTGGGGGGCGCGGGGCCGGAAACTCTTCATGTTCTACATCATTGCCGCGTGGGTGGTTCTTCCGATGATCACACGGTTTAGCGCGACAGGGCTGCTCCTGTCCCCCTGGCTCCCCTTCACTGTGCTGATCGTCGGTGCGGGGGTGCCCTTGGGCACGGATCTCGCCGCCGAGGCAACCGCCGCGACCGTCGCCGCCCTCGTGCTGAACGCCGCGTTGGCCTGCGCGGCCGCCGTGGTCCTCCGCAACCAGTACCGGCGCCTGAAGGAGCAGGTTTTCGGCGCGTAATCCGGCGGGCCGGTGGTTGCGAAAAGAATCCCCCAGCGGGTGAGCGGGATGGCCGCACTGTGGAGGAAGAGGGCGCGGCAAGCAGCGCCCCTACCTGC
>JAKPUV010000104.1 GCA_029554925.1 Candidatus Hydrogenedentota bacterium
CAAGATCCAGTGGCGCTGGTGGGGACGCCTGCGCTACCCGGTGCAGGTGGCCTTCGGCGCGCCGCTCCCGGCGGGCACCCCGGCGGTGGCTGTCCGCCAGGCCGTCGGCGTGGAGGGCATGGAGGCCTATTTCCACCGGCCCTATGCGTACCGCCTGCTCCAGCACGGGTTTGTGCGCATGGCGCGCCGCCGCCTGCGCTTCATGGCGACGGCGGACGGGCTCTCGGGCGAGCTTTCCTACTTCAAGGCCCTGGTCGGGGCCATCGTGTTCGCGCGCAAGCTGAAAAAGATTCTCGGGCCCGACGAGATGGTGGGGCTGCTCGTGCCCTCGACCGTCGGCGGCGCGCTGGCGAACATCGCGGTGCAGATGCTTGGGAAAATTCCGGTGAACCTCAACTACACGGCGGCCTCCGACACCATCGCCTCCTGCGCGCGCCGCTGCGGCGTCACGCACACCCTCACATCGCGCAAGTTCCTGGAGCGCCTCCCCCTGGACGTGCCCGGCACCCCGGTATACCTGGAGGACATCCGGGAAACCGTCACGGGCCGCGACCGGATCATCGGGATGTTTCTGGCGCTCTTCGCCCCCGTGCACCTGCTGGACCACATCCTCGGCGCGGCGCGCCGAACCGACCAGGACCTGGCGACCGTCATCTTCTCCAGCGGCAGCGAGGGCGAGCCGAAGGGCGTCATGCTCACGCAGCGCAACGTGATGACCCTCGTCGAGTCCGCGCAGGAGGTCTTTCCGCACAACTGGAACACCTGCGTCGTGGGCTTCCTGCCCCTGTTCCACTCCTTCGGCTACGCCGTCTGCCTGTGGACCCCGTTCCTCGCGGGCGTCCGCTCCGTGTTCCATCCAAACCCGCTGGAGCCCAAGGCCATCGGCGGCCTCATCGAGAAGCACGGCGGCTCCATCATGGTGTGCACCGCCACCTTCCTCCAGGGCTTCATCCGCCGGTGCGAGCCGGGGCAGCTCAAGTCCCTCGACTTCGTGGTCGGCGGCGCGGAAAAGCTGCCCGCCCGCGTCCGCGACGCGTTCAACGAGAAATTCGGCATCGTCCCCGTCGAGGGCTACGGCACCACCGAGTGCGCCCCCGTCGTGTCGGTCAACAGCCCCGACTGCCCCTCGCCGGGCTTCTTCGTGCGC
>JAKPUV010000109.1 GCA_029554925.1 Candidatus Hydrogenedentota bacterium
CGCGCTGCCGCAGAGCGTCGCCGGGGACAACCTGTGCCATTTGTCCGTGACCCGCTGGTGCAAGGCGGCCGATCTGGGCAGCGGCACCCCGGAGCGTTCCGAGCGCTGCGCGCGCCTCACGGGCGACGTGGCGGCGAAGGCCGCGGAACTGCTCAACGCGGTGCACGCAAAGACCTTCCAGCGCGCCCACCCCGTTCCCGCGCAGGCCACCGGATGCCTGAAATGCCACGACCTCAGCGAAAAATCCCACACCCGCGGCAAGATGGACTGTCTGCTCTGCCATCCCCCGGAGCACAAGGGCGAGCACTGCAACCCCTTCACCCAGGCCATCCTGCAAGGCCCCAAAAAGCTGTAGCGCCCACCGCGAAGGACGGGAGACTGCGCGCTTGATGCGGGCGGGCGCGCCGGCCCGCAACCCGCGACGGGTGGCATGGCCCATGAAGAAGGGCCTTTATTGGGGACCCGGCAACCCGCAAGGCCGTTTGCCCTATTGCATCGAAGGGGTGGTTCGGGTACATTGCATGCATTCTTGTTGCATCGAAGCAGAACTCAATGCAATAAGGCGGGTTGTTATTGCACCGATGAGATCAGGACCGTGCGTCGCGCGTGGGTGGAGGGGCTGGCCGCCGTGTGGGTGGTTTCCCGTGGCTGAGACGGCCTTTGCCTGTTTGGTGTGATCCAGAAAATGGACAGGTCCCCGGGTCTTGTGCTACAATTCCGGTCCAACTGCGAGGCGTTCAGTACTACAGGCGGTCGCGCCGTTCCGGTGCGCGCTGTCTGCCCACCGAATCCAACCCACAGGAGGATCCCCCCGATGACCACCCCGAATCTAGAAAAGCATGGTATCGTGCCAGGAAAGGTCTATTACAACCTCTCCTACGACGAACTGTTCAGGCACGAGACCAATCCGGCGCTGGAGGGGCTGGAAAAGGGCATGCTGACCAGTTTCGGCGCCGTGTCGGTGGACACGGGCCGTTTCACCGGCCGCTCGCCGCAGGACAAGTATTTCGTGGACGAGGAGACCTCGCGCGACAACCTGTGGTGGGAAAGCCCCGAGAACAAGGGCTCGAACAACAAGCGTCTCAGCCCGGAGGCGTGGGAGCACCTCAAGGGGCTCGTCAAGGCGCAGCTGGACGGCAAGGACCTGTACGTCGTTGACGGGTTTGTCGGCACCAACCCCGACACCCGCATCCGCGTCCGGGTCGTCGCCGAAGTCGCCTGGCTTGCCCATTTCAGCAAGAACATGTTCATCCGCCCGACGGCGGAGGAACTGGTGGGCTTCGAGCCCGACTGGACGATCCTGAACGCCTGCAAGACCAGCAACCCCGACTTCGCCCAGTTCGGCATGCGGTCCGAGGTGTTCGCCGCGTCCAACATCCAGGAGCGCATGTCCCTCATCGGCGGCTCCTGGTACGGCGGCGAGATCAAGAAGGGCGTGTTCACCATCATGAACTACTTCCTGCCCCTGAAGGGCGTGGGCGCCTTCCACTGCTCCGCCAACATGGGCAAGGACGGCGACACGGCGCTCTTCTTCGGCCTTTCGGGCACGGGGAAGACGACGCTTTCGGCGGACCCGAAGCGCGCGCTCATCGGCGACGACGAGCACGGCTGGGACAACGAGGGCATCTTCAACTTCGAGGGCGGCTGCTACGCCAAGGTGATCAACCTGTCGGAGGAGAAGGAGCCGGACATCTACCACGCCATCCGCCGCGACGCGCTGCTGGAAAACGTGGTGATCCGGGAAGACGGGTCGGTGGACTTCGCGGACGGCAGCAAGACCGAGAACACCCGCGTCTCCTATCCGATCGAGCACATTGACAACATCGTGAAGCCCGTCTCCAAGGGCGGCCACCCGTCGGTGGTGATCTTCCTCGCCTGCGACGCCTTCGGCATCCTGCCCCCCGTCGCCCGCCTTTCCTACGAGCAGGCCATGTACCAGTACCTCAGCGGCTACACGGCCAAGGTCGCCGGCACGGAGCTGGGCGTCACGGAGCCCAAGGCCACCTTCTCCAGCTGCTACGGCGCGGCCTTCCTCGCCGTCCACCCCACGATGTACGCCGACATCCTCGGCGAGAAGATGAAGCAGCACGGCACCCGCGCCTACCTCGTGAACACCGGCTGGGTCGGCGGCCCCTACGGCGTCGGCTCCCGCATGGACATCACGGCCACGCGCACCATCATTGACGCCATCCTGGACGGGTCGGTGGAGAAGGCGGAATTCCGCAAGATGCCCGTGTTCAACTTCGACGTGCCCACGGCCCTGCCGGGCGTGGACAGCAAGGTGCTCGACCCGCGGAAGACCTGGCCGGACAAGGCGGCCTACGATGCGGGCCTGCGCAAGCTGGGCCAGATGTTCACGGACAACTTCAAGAAGTTCACGGGCACCCCGAGCGGCAAGGCGGTCGAGGCCTTCGGCCCCGAGCTCTGACGGCCGGCCCCGGAAGAAAACAGTTGACAAACTCTTCGGTTCATGGTATAAAAGTGCCGTGCACCGGGGTGGATTGCGCCCCGAAACGGACCAGGAGGATCGTTAGATGAAGCATATGCGGCCTGTGACGCGCAAGCCGGCCCTGTCGCAGATCTCCAATTTTGAAGTGTTCAAGGAGTTTCTGGTCAACCTCACCGACCAGCTCATTGAATACGCGTTCATCAAGACGTCCTGAGCGGAGGAACCGACGCCATGAACCATCTCAAGACCGTCAGCCGGACCCCGGAGAAGGCGCAGATCAGCAACTTCCAGATCAAGATGGAAAGCACCACCGAGATCATCGACCGGCTGCTGCTGGCCAACCGTCAGGCCCCTTGGAAGGCCACCGGCCCCAGCGGGGACATTGACGACACCACGGACACCGGCACCGACACCGGCACCGACACGACGGGTGTCGAGCTGTAACAGGCCCCCGTCCCCATTCGATCTTTGCCCGCCTGCGCCGCCGCGCGCAGGCGGGTTTTGTTTTCTCCCCCCGGCCCTGAAACTCCCCCGCGCGGGGAGGGGTCCAACTGGGGCCCCCCTTTAGACCCCGGAGACCCTTATCCCATGCGCCGCACTGTGCTCCTGTCCACCCTGCTCGCGCTGTCCCTGTGCCCCGGGGCGTTCGCCATCGGCACGCGCACCCACGCCGAGATCGGCCGCCGCTGCGCGGAACAGTACCTGGCCGGCGCGGATGCGATGCTGCCCGGACTGGGGAGCCTGGTGGCCAAACGCGCCAACCTCAAGATCCTCTACACGGCCTGCGCGTTTCCCGACTGGGGCTACGGCAACATCAACCCCAACGCGGGCGAGGCGTCACACTGGAACCCCTTCATGCGGGCCTGGGCCGGCGCGCTGCACGCGCGGGGGGCGGGGTTTGGCCTGTCGGAGGAGATGCAGCGGGAGATGGCCTTCTTTCTGGGGGCGGTCTGCCACAACATCGCCGACATCCCGTGGCACTTCAGCACCGACGGCCACCTGAGTTTCCTGGAGAAAAGCGCCCGGATGGAGGGGGGCACCCACACCCTCACGGAGATCGGGGGCGACTTCATCCAGTACCAGAAGGACCGGATGCGGCACTGGGGCACGCTCACCGACTACTTTCCCCTCGAGACGGTTTACGGCGCGCTGACCGCCTCCGGGGTGCCGGTCACCCGGGAGGAACTCCGGAGGGGGTACCAGCGCGAACAGATGATCCTGTGGGCCGCCCCGGTGGTCACCACCCCCTTCGTGGAGGACTACCGGCAACAGCTCCCCTGGACCATCGCCCACCTCGAGGACTATTACTTCGGCGGCATCGCGCACAACGCCGCCGCCTGCGCCATGTGGTGCCGGTACTGGTACGCCGAGGCGGCGGGCGGCCACTGCCTCCAGCAGATGCCCGCCTACGGCGCACCCGGAAACGCCGGGGACTGCGGGTACTGCCCCTATCTCGGCGTCGCCGACGCCACCCTCGCCGGGGACCTGCCCGCGCACAACACGGGCGCGGAGGCGTTTTTGGCGGTCTCAGCCGCGCCCGGAAAACGCCGCGACGCCCTGGTGCGCTTTGACCTCTCCCACCTTCCGGCGGGACCGCCGCCGTCGCGGGCGGTTCTCTGGATGTATTGCGAGCGCGTGACGGGAACCCCGCCCGCCATTGGCGTGGCCCCCGCCGCCGCTCCCTGGGCCGAGGGCGGGGGTGCCTCCGACCCCTTCAACGGCGAAGATGGCCGCCCCGCCGGGGAGGGGGAAGTCACCTGGGCCCGGCGGCCGCAGGGGGAGGCCGAAGCGCCGCGGACGGCTGAAACCGTTCCCGCCGCCGGACAGTGGGCCTCGTGGGAGGTCACCCCGCTGGTCCGGGGATGGCTTGAAGACCCCGGGGCCAACCACGGGCTGCGGCTGATGGCCGCCGGGGAGGGCGCGGCGCTCTTCTTTTCCTCCCAGGCCTTCCAGGCCTCCGCGGACGGCTATTGCGGCGGCAAGCGGGTGGCTTTCCGGCCCATGCTTGTCCTGCTGCCTTAGGGGGTGGCGGGCGGCGGGGGCTCGGCGGGATACCGGTCGGGCCCCGGCGGCAGAATTTCCGGCGACGCGCCCATGGCGGCTAAGTCGCGGAAATTGGGAAGGGCGGGCCGGGTCTCGACAATGCGCCAGACGTCCCCCCGCTTCGCCCAGGTGACCCAGGTCTCCGCCGTGGCGTCCCTCGGGAACAGGACCGGCTTCCCGGCGCGCAGCCCGCTCCCGTCCGAGACGGACCCCGCAGTGAACAGAGCATAGAGCCGCACGCTCACGCGGCCCTCCAGCTCATGGGCGGAAAAATCCCACAGACGGATCTGGCGGTGCATCCGGTGGCCGGTGAACCGCTCGAAAAAGAACTGCCACGCCCGGACGGCGTACTCCAGGCCCCAGCCGGACCCGTCCCGGTAGTCCTCGGCGTACAGGTCGGCCACCCCTTCGAGCGACGCGGCGGCGACTGCGGCGTCCCACGCCTCGGTGCGGGCGACGATCTCGGCGGCCACGGCGCGCTGCGCCTCGTCGAGCCCGCCGTAGTAGGGCCACCACGGGATGGAGGGGGCGGCGCCCTCGAGCGGCGGGATCGGCGGCTGGATCCGCGCCGTCTCCTCCCCGAAGCCCGGCAGGGGCGCGCTCTCGGCGACGGCCATGAGCGGGGTGAGCAGCGCCTCCTCGGCGATGCGGCTCTCCACGGTGCTGAACACCAGGTACTCCCCGTAGCCCACCTCGCCCTCAAGGGGCTCCTTCTCCCCCGTGAGCGCCGTGACCGCGTAGGCGACGGCCTGGTCAGGCGGCGGCTGCGTGTCCGTGAACTGCCGCTGGTCCAGCCCCTTGGCCGCCAGGGTGAAATGGGTCTCCGGCGGCATGCGCCGGTACACGTTGTAGGCCACGTCGCCGCCGCGGAATCCCCACGACAGCGTGACCACGCCGCCCTCCCTGCGCGCGCTGACCCCGCGGATGGGCGCGGGCAGGTCGGGCACGAAGAACGTCTGCCGCTCCACGGCGTTTTCCCGGGTGTTCATGACGAAGACACCCCTCCCGGAGCGGGTGACGGCGGCCTGCCCCGCCGCCTCCAGGGGGTGGTAGCGCCCCAGCGCCTCGGCCCACTGTTCGGCGGAGGAGACGGACTCCGGCCTGGCCACGAAGGCAAACCCCGAGGCGACGCCCGGCGGCGCGTGCGCCGGCAGCACGGGCACCCAGAATCGGTCCCCCCGGTTGAGGATCAGCTCGGGAATCTGCCCGGGCCTCTCCGCGCCGTAAACCCCGTGGATCAGCAGGCCCTCGTGGAAGGCCGCGTCCAGATGGCGGGCGTTGGTCTCGAACGCGGGCGCGGTGTCCGCGGGGGAAAGCTGCATGGCCGCCGGGGCGCGCTTGGCCACAAAGTCCCGCCGGGCGATGAACCCGCCCTCCACAATCTGCTGGAGCGTGGGGAGGATGGCCTGGGTCCATGCCTGGGGCATGCCGCCGTGCCACAGGCTGCGCTCCCAGGGGAACAGGTAGACCGACGCGCCCGTCATGGCGCCGTTGAGGATCATGGCGCGGTACAGCGACACGGGCATCTGGTCGGGGGAGGTTTCCGGGCCGAAGATGCCCGGCTCGCGGAACCGCGCGTCGGCGTACCACCGGGCGTCCGGGGCGACGCCCCAGTTGGCGGCGGCGCCGGCAAGCCACAGGCCCATCAGGGCGCCCATGGCGGGCACCACGTTCGGGCCGCGCTGCAGGCACACCGGCAGCACATGGTCCCGGTGCTCCGCGATCGTGGTGTAAAGGGCCGCGGTGTTCTTGTTGGCAAGCATCCGGGGCGCGGCCATTCCCTCCAGCGAAACCATCACAAAGCGGCCGTACCCCGCGGCCAGGCGGATGAGCGCCGCCAGCCGGGCCGCGTCGGGCTGGACCCCCGCATCGTCCGCCAGGGCGGGATCATATCCGTCAAAGGCCAGCCCCCGCGCCTCGACTCCCCGCACGATGGGGAAGGCGTCCAGCATCTCGCGCACCACCGTGAGGGGCGCCAGCGGAACCCCGTGGTCGTCCGTGACCCGCAGGCACACCGGCACCCCCGCCTGCTGGAAGGGGGCCAGAAACTCGCGGTAATCCGGAACCCCCGCCGGAGAAACCAGCATCATGCTGTAGGGGCGCACACTTTCGGGCAGCAGGGACCAGTGCCCCACCACGGCCGCCGCGTACGCGGCCGGGGGCAGCAGCGTCATGTTGCCGTCCTGAAACACGAACAGCGGGTGCTCGGCGCTGATCTCCACCGCCAGGGGCGGCAGCGGCGTCTGCGCCTGCACGGCGGGGCCCGCGACCAGGGATGTCAGAAGAAGGAGGAGCATGCGCATGCAATCCCGGAATTTGCGGGGCCATTGTAGGGCGGCGGGGCCCGCGCACACAAACCGGGCGGTTCTTCACAAACCGCCGCCTTGGAATGGATTCCCCGGAAACCCGGAATGGTTCCTGAATCCGCCGCCCGGCGTGCTATCATGGACCCCGCGCAACCTTGGAAACACCGCAGCCATGACCGCTCTCCTGATCACGCTGGCCTCACTCCTGCCGGTCTCCGGACAGTTCCCCGAATCCGGCACCGGCATGGGAGGCCCGGTCGCCTGGGTGGACGCCACCCAGTACGAGTTCTTCCGGGTGAAGCTGCCCGAAAACCCCTCCCCCGCCCTCTGCGCCGCCGCCGAAGCCTTCGCCGACTACTGGGGCCGGGTCACGGGCAAACCCCTTTCCGGCAAGGCGGTGGAGGGCGACCTCATTTATGTCCGGTTCGGGGCGGCCCTCGCCACGGAGGATCTTCTGGACCCCGCGCTCCTCTCGGGACTGCCCGACAATGGGTTTGTCGTGCGCACGCACAGCCCCGCCGAGAAATTTGCCCGCAAGGGCGCCACCCGCCAGCTCCTCTTCGCCGCGCCGTCCGATGAGGCGGTGCTGGAGGGGGTGCGCACCTTCTTCCATGAGGTGTTTGAAACGCGGTGGGTCGAGCCCGGACTCACCGTGGTGCGTCCCGCCGCCATGCGCATGCCCCAGGTGGACATCGTCCGCAGGCCCGCCTTCGCCTTCCGCGAGGTGGGCCTGTGCGCCCTGTGGAAAGAGGGGGTCGAGGAATACCGCCGGGGGGCCCATCTCACCGGACCCGCGCCCGTGTTGCCGCCCGGCGAGGACTGGTTTGACGCCTGGAACACCCCGGACGGGGCGGCCGGGACCGCGGACGTGGAGCCCGTGGTCTTTGGGTCCGAAGCCGCCGTGGAGCGCATCGCCGGGGAGCTGGCGGCTCTGGTCGCCGGGCCGCCGGAGGGGGGCGACGCCACCGCCGCCGCGCGCCGCGCCGCCGCCGAATGGCCGCCCGCCTCCAACCAGTGGTCCCTCAACGCCCTGTCCTGGCTGCGGCCCGAACTGGACGACGCGGCGCGCGAATTGAACCAACGGGAGGGCAGCCCCGCCGCGTGCGTGCTGCGCACGGCCAACGGGGTGGCCGCCGCGCTCCGAGCGCGCTTTCCCGACCGGCCGCCGCGGGTGCATGTGCTGCTGCCGCCCTTTCTGCGGCGGCCCCCCGCCGCGCTGCGAGCGGAGGAGGGGGTGGTTGTCCAGTTGAGCAACGCGGACGCCGACTTCTCGCTGCCCGCGGGAAGTCCCCGGGATCCGGCGAACCGGGCCTTCGGCGAGGATGTCCGGGGATGGACCCGAACCGGCGCGGAGGTGTGGGCGCTGGACCACCTGTGCAACGGGCGCGACCCCGCCCTCCCCTTCCCCTGCCTGGAGGCGCTCGCAGACAGCGTCTTCTTCTATGTCCAGAGCGGGGTGCGGGGAGTCTGCTATGCGGGGGCGCCGGCCCAGGACCCCGGCACGGTGGATCTGGCCGCCCTGCGCATGTATCTCGCCGCGGGCCTCCTGTGGGACCCCGACGCCATCGTGGAAAACATGACCGCCGAGTTCCTGCGGCTGTACTACGGGGGCGCGGCCGACGCCGTCCGGGAGTACCTCGACCTGACGGCCCGACAACGGCAGACCGGCGGACGCCGAATCGCGCTCAACGATGACGGGGGCTGGCTGGACCGCGCCGCCCTGGCACCCGTGGCCGCCCGGCTGGAGCGGGACGCGGCGGCGGCGCCCGACCCCGCCGTCCGCGCCCGGGCGGAGGCTTTGGCCCGCGCCGTCCGCCGTCTTTCGGAGACAGGCACCGCGCCGTGAAATATCCCCCGTGATCTGCTACCCTGTCCTTTTGGGAACCGGCACCGCCGCATCTTCAGGAGACCTTTCCATGAGACCATCCGCGCTTTCCCGGACGCCCTGGCCGCAGGCCCTGGCGCTTGTTCCGATCCTCCTCCTCTGCGCCCTCGCCGCGCCGGCGGAAGTGCCCGCCGTAGCCTCGGTCATGGACGCCCTGGTGGCGCGCTGCATGGAGGGGGACCGGGCGTTCCGGGACGGGCTTCAGCCGGAGGCCGTGCTGGGGCTGCTCACCCCGGAGCAGCGGGAAACCCTCTCGTCCGCCTACTGGACCTTTGAGGTTAGCGCCCCCGCCCTGGTGTCCGTGGTCCGCGACATCTCGCAGGGCGAGGTCCCCTTCTGGCTCGGGGAGAAGGGCTTCGAGAAGACGGGGCTGGTCGTCAAGAACGAGAATTACACCTACGAGGTGTGGCAAAAGGTGTTCCCCGCCGGAAAGGTGGGCCTGGGCATCAACGGCTTCGCCCTGCACCGGCCCCACTACTTCGTGGGCGTGGGCCCGGCGGAACAGGGCGGGCGGGTCACCGTGACCGGCGCCGCGCCGGTGTACGGCGCGCCCATGCCCTTCGCCAAGGGCGCGTACACCTATCTCGACTGGACCGATCTGCTGCTGGAGGAGGTGCCGGAGGGGGCCTTCGAGGGGCACACCCTCCTGCCGACCATCCGCGGCCGCGCCCGCGAGACCCATCTAGTGGGCGCCTTCCGCGAGACGGCCACCCCGTCCTCCGCCGCCCCCGACCTGGTCACCCTCACGTGGAGCGGCGACCCGCGCACCTCCATGACGGTCCAGTGGCGCACAAGCTCCGCCACGGAAAAGGGAACGGTGCTGTACCGCGAGGCCGGGCGCGCCGAGGCCCCCTTTGCCGAGGCCGCCGCCACACGCGCCGTCCTGGAGGACCGGAACCTGGTCAACGACCAGAGGGCGCACTGGTTCACCGCGGAACTCACGGGGCTCGCCCCGGGCACGCGGTACGAGTACACTGTGGGCGCGGGGCCCGACGGCCCCCGCAGCGCGCCCGCCGTGTTCGAGACCGCCGCAGACGGCGGCGCGCCGTTCACCTTTCTCTGGATGAGCGACGTCCACAACAAGCGGGACAGCGTGCCCCTGCTGGAAACGGCGGCGAGCCTGCATCCCGACGCGGCGTTCCTGGCCGTCTCCGGCGACCTCGTGGGCATGGGCCAGTACCGGGACGACTGGGAGGCGCTGCTCACCAACTACGCGGATTTCTTGCGGCGGCGGCCGCTGGTGCCCTCCATCGGCAATCATGACGCGATCGACGGGCTGGGTTCCGAATTGTACAGCACCCTGTTCCGCCTGCCGGACAACGGCCCCGAGGGCATGCCGCCGGGCAAGACGTATGCCCTGAACTGCGGCGGCCTGCTCCTGCTGTCCCTCGACGTGACGGCGGACATCGCCCCCCAGAGCGCCTGGGTGGACCGCACCCTCGCCGCGTCGGGTGCCCGCTGGAAGGTCGCCATGCTTCACTTCCCCCCCCACTCCCACGAGGAGGACTACCCGGAAATCCGGCGGGAATGGGGCACCCTTTTCGAAAGGCACGGCGTGGACGTCGTGCTCAGCGGCCACGTCCACTATTACCAGCGCACCTTCCCCCTGCGCGGCGGCGAAAAGGCCGAAAACGGCCCGGTGTACCTTATCTCCGTCGGCGTGGCGGGCCGCGCCCGCCCGGCCCCCCGTCCGCCCTACGCCGAAGTGCTGGACCTCGGCGGAAAACCGACCTGCCAGGCCTTCACCGTGGACGGAGACACCCTCACCATGAACGCCTACACCGCCGAGGGGGAGGTCAGGGACACCTTCACGCTGCGCAAGCCGCGGGGGGCGTGAAGTCTGGCGGGATGCCGCCGGCTCAGGCGCCTCCTCCGCGGAGCGCCCCCTTCACCCGGAGCAGCGGGTCCAGCAGGCCCAGTTTTCTGCATGCTTTGAGCAGGTGAACACGGCGGATTTCGGCGCGCGCGCGGCGTTGGCGGTCATCCGCGCCGGCGCGCTCGCCTGCGAAAAGCGGTCCGCCCTCCTCCAAGGCCGCCGCATACGCTTTCAGAAAGCGCGTTCCCGTTTCCGGGCTTTTCTGCTCGATCTCCCTGTCCGTCCGGCCGGGAGCCAGCCCCATCCCCGCCATCTCTTCGGTGAAACGGCGAAGCCGGTCGGCCCGTATCTCGAAGGTGTTGCCCCCATCGCGGGTGCGCCAGTCAAAGGTGGATGCGCCCTCCGCCATCTCGATGCCAAACTCCCCCCTGCGCCGCCACATGTCGGAGTTGCCCACCTGGAAGGTGGTGGCGCTGACGACACAGTCGATGCAGTCCCGGTTGTCGCGCATGAAGCGCAGGGTTTCCTGAAAATGCTCCTCGGTCTCCGTGGGAAACCCCAGGATGATGTTGAGTTCGACGCGGATGCCCGCGTTGTGGCATTCGCGGATGAAGGCGGCCCCGCTCTCGGCGGTGTGGTACTTGTTCATGCCGCGGAGGGTGTGGGTGCTGCCGCTTTCCAGGCCAACAATGGCCACGGTGAGCCCGGAGCGGCGGAGTTTCCGGAAGAGTTCGGGCTTCATGCCGCGGTGCGCCATGAGGTTCCCACCGTACTTGACGCGGATCCCCCGCCGGAGTATCTCGTCCGCCTTCTCCTCCAGCGCCCGGACGCTTCCGTTCATGAGGGGGTCGTTGTAGATGAAGAAGTCCGTGTCATAGCGTTCCTTGAGCCAGGCGAGCTCGTCTGCCTGGTGGGCGGCGGAGCGGGTGCGGAACCCGGGCGTGCGGTGGCGGTCGTTGCAGAAAACGCAGCGGCCGATGCACCCCCGGCTGCCCATGAGAGGCAGGTCGGGCACCTCGTAGAGCGGCAGATCCGTCTCCTCAAAAGTCGGCCAGGGAATCTCGTCCAGATTCTCAGAAAGGGGGCGGGGGGCTGTGAGCCGCCATCCGGCGCCGTGCGGCAGGTAGAGCCCCGGGACCTCCTCCAGGTTCCGAAAGTCCCGCGCAAGCACTTCCCGAAGCGTGTGCTCCCCCTCCCCCCTGCAGATGGCGTCGGCAAGGGAGGGGTCTATGCCGCGCAGGTCGCTCTCGTAATAGACGGCGTAGCCGCCGAAGATGATCTTCTTGCGGGGGAATCGCTCCCGGATGCGCCTGGCCGTCATCAGGGTGAGTTCCCGGTTCGTGGCGGTCAGGGAAAACCCGACCACATCGCCTTCAATCTCCTCCACATCCACGAAGGCGGAGAGAAAGCGCATGTCCCCGTGGAGCCAGGCCTGGTGGTAGCGCGACTCGGTCCAGAACTCGCCCAGGCCAAGACGGCGGCACAGGTCGAAGAGGCGTATGTTGTAGTCCAGATACTGGACACGGCGCCCCAGGGAACGCGCGTACTGGCAGACATAGGCGGTGGCGCAGGAAGGCTCCCGGGAATCCCATTTGGGCATCAGAACAATAGTGACATCGGCAGACATGGAATCCTCCGTTACCAGCGGAGTCTAGGGGAAAGACGCCGGCAAGTCAACCTGTTGCTCCGGAGGCGTCAACCGGAAACGGCGCACCCGCAGCGCACCACGGACTTGACAACGCGGCTGCCGGGATGGTACCATTGCGTGACTTGACAAAGTGCAAGCGGTAGAAAAATGCCTTTTTTTGGTTTTTTCCACGGGAGCGGCCGAAAGGCCCATGCGTAAGCCCCTTATTTCGAAAGGACTTGCGCCTTTTTTTGTCTGAGAAGTCCAGGAAGGAACTGCCCTGCCAGTGAAGGTTTCGCGGGAAACGATCAACCAGGTGCGCGCCGCGGTGGATATTGTGGAGGTCATCGGTGCGCGCCTTTCGCTGAGCCCGTCCGGGGGGGACCGCTACAAGGCCCTCTCGCCCTTCACCAATGAAAAGACGCCCTCGTTCATCGTGAGCCGCGACCGCCAGATGTTTCACTGTTTCAGCAGCGGGCGGGGCGGGGACGTGTTCGGCTTCCTGATGGAGTTTGAGGGGCTGAGTTTTTCGGAGGCCCTGCGGAAGCTGGCGGACCAGGCGGGCATCGCCCTGGCGCCTGCCTCGGAGCAGGACGACCGGGAGGAGTACCTGCGGGCGCAACTGCTGGAGCTGGGGCGCTTTGCGGCGGATTTCTACAAGCGGCTGCTGGCCGACCCGCTGCCGGGCGCGCCGGGCCGGGACTACCTGTCCAAACGCGCGCTGAAACCCGAAACGATGGCGAAGTTTGGCCTGGGGTTCGCCCCGGACCAGTGGGACGCGCTGGTGTCGGCGGCGCTCAAGCGCCAGTTCAAGAACTATGTCCTGGAGGCTTCGGGCCTTTTCCGGCGGGGGGAGTCGGGCGGCCGCGGGCTGTACGACTTCTTCCGGAACCGGGTGATCTTTCCGATCCGGGACATTTCGGGGAACGTGGTGGCCTTTGGCGGCCGGGACTTGGGCCAGAGTCCGGCGAAGTACATCAACTCGCCGGAGACGGCGGTGTACAAGAAGAGCCGGGTGCTCTACGGGCTGCACGAGGCGCGCGAGGGCATCCGCGCGGAGAAGTTCGCGGTGCTGGTGGAGGGCTATTTCGACCTGCTGCGCTGCTTCGACGCGGGGATCACGAACGTGGTGGCAACCTGCGGCACGGCGCTCACGGAGCAGCAGGCGGCCCTGATCCGGCGCTACGCGCCGAAGGTGGTGCTGGTGTACGACGGCGACGCGGCGGGGGTGAAGGCGGCGCTGCGCGGGAGCGGCGTGCTGACGGCGGCGGGGCTGGAGGTGCGGGCGCTGGCGCTTCCGGACAACAAGGACCCGGACGACTTCATCCGGGAGGACGGCGCGGACCGGTTCCGGGAGATGGTGAAGAACGCGCCGGACTTTGTTTCGTTCTACGCGCGCATGAACCGGGACCGGACCGTGACGGTGGAGGGGCGCACGGAGGTGGCCCGGGAACTTTTCGAGATGATCCGGCATGTGACGGACAGGATGAAAGTGGACGGCTACCTCGACACGATCGAGCGGGCGCTGGGACTGCAGCCGTGGTCGACGCGCCGCGAGTTTGAGCGGATGGCGGCGGAGCGGGAGCGCGGCCCGGCGGCGGCCCCGGGCGGCCGCACGGCGGCGGCCCCCCCGGAGCACACGCCCCCCCACCGGGACGACCTGGAGTTTGTGGCGGCGGTGCTGGCCTATCCGGCGCTGCTGCGCCGGGCGGCGGAGGCCTGCGCGGGCCTGAACCTGCCGGAGTCGCCCTTCACCGAGGTCCTGCGGGCGCTGTTTGCCGCGGGGGGAGCGGGCCCCGCCGTGGCCGACAGTTTGGCTTCGGACGAGGCGAAGACGCTGTGGTCCGGGGCGATGGTGGACGAGCCGCCGGCGCCGGACCGGGCGGAGGAGGTGGTGTCGCAGCGGGTGACGGCGCTGGCGCGCGACGCGATCCGGCGGGAGGCGGAGGGGCTGCTGGCGGAGATCGCGCGGGCGGACCGGGACAAGGACTGGGCGACGCTGCGGCGGCTGCAGCAGCGGAAAATCGAGCTTGACCGGCGGCGGGACGGACTTCCCGCGGCCTGAAGGGACACATTGCGCGGGCAGGGGCCTCCGGCGCCGGCCCGCCACAGCGGACATCAACCACGCTTTTGAGGTGAACATGACGGCAAAGAGCAAGACCCCCGGCAAGAAGTTTGACCCGAAGCAGGCGCAGGAAACCCTCGCGGCCGCCAAGTCGCGCGGGAAACTGTCCCTGGACGAGATGGACAAGATCCTGCCGGAGGACGCGGGGGCGGACGAGATCGACCGGGTGATGCTGTCGCTGTGCCAGGCCGACGTGGACCTGGAGGAGCCGGCGGCGCCCGCCCCGGCAGCGCCCGCGGCCGGGGGCAACGGCAAGGCGGCGGCCAAGGAGCCGCCGAAGAAGGACCTGGCGCTCCAGAAGACGCTGGAGCGCGCGGACGACCCGGTGCGCATGTACCTGCGCGAGATGGGCCGCGTGCCCCTGCTCACGAAGGACCAGGAGGTCGCCATCGCCAAGCGGATCGAGGCGGCGGAGGCGGAGCTGATCGAGGTGATCCTGAGCACGCCGTACACCGTGAAGGAGGTGCAGATGCTCGCCGCGCGCATCCTGGCGGGCCGCCTGAACTTCGTGAACATCACGGACGAGGAGGAGCCCCGGTTCCACCACCGCTTTGTGAAGGACCTGCCGGTGTTCATGGAGCAGATCGGCGACCTGGAGGCGGGGATCGAGGCGCAGGAGAAGCGGCTGCGCCGGTCAAACCTCTCCCCCAAGAGCATGGAGAACATCGAGCAGCGCATCCGGGAGTGCCGGGGGCAGCAGCGCGACATCATCCGCGAGTTCCGGCTGAAGCCCCGCGAGATCATGAAGATCGGGCGGCGCATCAAGGGGCTCAAGCGCCGCATCCTGAACGCGAACCTGGAGATCGACACGATCACGCGGAAGATCGGCCTGAGCGCCGAGGACATCCACAAGATCAGCGCGCAGGCCCGCAGGCGGCCGCGCATCCTGCCGGAGATGGGGATCGACAAGGGCGACCTGGCCGAGGCGGAGCGCCGCCTGAACGTGGCCCAGCGCAAGATCGACCAGATCGAGAAGGACTCGCACCTGGACCCGGCGCAGATCAACGAGCTGATTGACGTGATCTCGAAGAAGGAGGACAAGATCTACCAGGCAAAGATGGAGCTGGTGGAGGCCAACCTCCGGCTGGTCGTGAGCATCGGCAAGAAGTACACGAACCGGGGCATGTCCTTCCTCGACCTGATCCAGGAGGGGAACATCGGGCTGATGAAGGCGGTGGACAAGTTCGAGTACCAGCGGGGCTACAAGTTCAGCACCTACGCGACCTGGTGGATCCGGCAGGCGATCACGCGGTCCATCGCGGACCAGGCGCGCACGATCCGCATCCCGGTGCACATGATCGAGTCCATCAACAAGCTCATGCGGACCCAGCGCAAGCTGGTGCAGACCTACGGCCGCGAGCCCACGGCGGACGAGATCGCGCACGCCATGGAGATGACGACGGACAAGGTGCGCGGCATCCTCAAGATCGCGCAGGAGGCCATCAGCATCGAGACGCCCATCGGCGACGAGGGCGACTCCAGCTTCGGCGACTTCATCCCCGACGTGACGGCGGAGAACCCGGCGAACAACACGGCCTTCGAGGTGTTCAAGGAGCGCCTGACCGAGGTGCTCCACACGCTCACGGAGCGCGAGCGCATGGTGATCATCCTGCGCTTCGGCATCGGCGACGGGTACCCCCGCACGCTGGAGGAGGTCGGCAGCGTGTTCAACGTCACCCGCGAGCGCGTCCGCCAGATCGAGGCGAAGGCCATCCGCAAGCTGCGCCACCACACGCGCGCGCAGAAGCTCATGCCCTTCCTCGACTGGAGCCTGCGCCACTCCTGATCCGCCGCGGTCCGCCTCAGGCGGGCGGCGCCATGCGCCCCATCACCTCGTCCATCTGCGCCGTGCCGATGAAGCCGATGGTCATGGCGTCCACGCCGACCTCCGCCGCGAAGCGGAAGGACTCCTCCATCTTCGAGACGACCTCGGGCTTGCCCTCGCCGAGGATCTTCATGCCGAGGAGGCCCTTGCCCGCCGCGCGCGCGCGCTTCAGGATGCCCGCCACGGTCTCCGGGGGGCCGTCCATGTTGACACCGAAGGGGTTGAGCCGCGCGAGGACCACGTCCACCCACGGCTCGTCGGGCACGCGCTCCAGCGCCTGAAGGCTGTGGCAGGACACGCCGTGGGCGCGGATATGCCCCTTCGCCTTGGCCTCCGCCAGCACGTCCATCGCGCCGCGCAGGGTCTCCGGCCAGTTCTCCTCCCCGTTGCGGACGCAGTGCATGAGCACAACGTCGATGCGGTCGGTGGACAGCTCGCCGCGCATGCGCTCCAGGTCGCGGCGGACGGCGTCGGGCTCGCGGGACCACACCTTGCTCAGGAGCATGACCTCGTCGCGGGGAATGGACCGCCGCATGGCCTCGCTCATGTAGTGGTGCGACCCGTAGCGGTCGGCGAGGTCGAAGTACCGGACGCCCTTCCGGTAGGCGTGCTCCAGCATGCCCACATACTCCGAACCGCTCAGGGCCATGCTCTGCGCCGTGATGCCGGGGGCGCTGCCGCGCACGCCGGTGCCCACGCCGAGGTAGGAGCAGGAGATGCCGGTCTTTCCCAGGGTCCGCATGTCGGTCGGCTTGGGGAGGCCCGCCGCCGCGCCGCGCGCGCCGGGCATCAGCGCCGCCGCCGCGAGGGCCCCCGCCGTCCCCTTCAGAAATCCGCGCCGGTCCATGTCGTTCATGCCGTTCTCCCTTGCGCCCGCGCGCGGGCGTTCAGTTCTTCGCCGCCAGCAGGCCGGCGCTGCCGGCCTTCAGCTCCTCCAGCTGCCGCTCCTGCTCCCCGGAGAAGGAGCCGAGCCGCTGGCCGTAGGCGTCGAGCCAGATGACCAGGCGCTCCCGCTCCTCCGGGGAGAGGGACACGCCGTGGTGTCCTTTCGGGTCGTCCAGCAGCGCGAGGACCGGGCTGGTGGAGGCGGGGCCGGTGCCCTCGATGGAGTAGCCGCGCAGATAGCCCTCGCGCACGTTGTCCACGAGGCTCGG
>JAKPUV010000111.1 GCA_029554925.1 Candidatus Hydrogenedentota bacterium
CCACGCCGTGGTGACGGGCAACACGGTGAACCGGGGCATGATGGGCATCAAGATGACCCACGGCTGCCGGAACCTCATCGTGTCGGACAACCTGCTGTCGCGCATTGACCTGTGGGGCATCCTCATGAACCCCGGCGCGGCGTCCCACGCCGCCGAACCGGCGGCGGAGGGCAGGGAGGCGCGCCCCGCAAACGTGGACGGCGGCACGGTCATCGCCAACAACATCATCACCGACTACGGGTATGGAAACGAGTACTGGAACTGGGGCGGCGCGACGGACGACCAGGGGGGCAGCTACGCCCTGGCCTTCTACGAGGGCCAGCTCCCGGAGAATCCGCCCCTCCGCGATGTGATCGTCACCGGAAACATGGTCTACGACACGGGGCGCGACGGCGTGCCGGAGGACGGCAAGATCGCCACGCCCGCGCCGCGCTACCAGTGGGCGGTGTACATCGGCGCCTGGGGAAAGAAGGACAAATGCCCCACCTGCCCGCAGGGGCTGCGCTTCTCCAACAACCTCTTCCACCCCGGTACCCAGGGCGTCTCCAACATTCCCCTGGAACCGTGAGGGGGGGGCGGCCGCAGATCACTCTGCGGGCAGGATTCGCTCAAGCTCCTCAACCAGCGAAGGGATGTCCTGCTGGACGGTCATCCAGAGGACATCAAGGTTGATGTCGAAGTAGGCGTGAACCAGACGGTGACGCATGGCGACGATGTCGGCCCAGGGAATGGCGGGGTTGGCCTCGCGGGTTGCGTCGCTGATGTGAAATGCGGCCTCCCCAACAATTTCCACCGCCTTCACAATTGAGAACACAAGCATCTGGTCGCTTTCCAGGTCTTCCCGTGTGCGGCCTGTCGCGAACACAAGGGCCTGCCGCGCTGCGTCCCGCATGTGTTTGAGGCAGAAAAGGTCATTCCTGCGCATATTGGACCACCGCCTCCGCGAGCACTTCGGCCCGAAAATACCGGCTCAGGTCTTCAGGGGTTCGCAGGTCCACCTTTCTTCCGCCGAACAGGTGCGCCAGTTCGCGTTCCATGCGCCCCATTCGAATAAGCCCCGGGGTGTTTCCGGGGAGAAACTCCACCAGCACGTCCACATCGCTGTCGGGGCGGAAATCGGAACGCAGGGCGGACCCGAAGACGGACAGCCGCCGTATGCCCTGCGCGCGGCAGAACGGTTCGAGCTTTTCCCTCTCAATCTGTATGCCCGTGTTCATCTCATTATCCCGAAGGGTGACCGCATCTATTCTACCAGCGTTTCCGTTCCAGCCGACAATACACGTTTCTTTCTTTCATGGTGGCTCCCGCCGTCAGAAAACCACCTCCACCGCCTTCCCGGCGGTGGCCTCCAGGTCCCGGACCGCGCCGCCGTGGCGGACACGCAGGGGGCCGTCGGTGTCCGGCGTGATGGTGGCCGAGGTCAGTTTGCCGTCCTGCCAGGCCAGGTCCACGGTGAATCCGCCCCGCGCGCGGAGCCCTTTCACCCGGCCGTTCTTCCAGGCGGCGGGCAGCGCGGGCAGCAGGTGCAGCTCCCCGGCGTGGCTCTGGAGGAGCATCTCCGCAACGCCCGCCGCGCCGCCGAAGTTGCCGTCTATCTGGAAGGGGGCGTGGGTGTCGAAGAGGTTCTCCAGGGTGGACTTGGTGAAGAGCGCCTGGAGGTTCTCCCAGGCCTTGCCGCCCTCGCCCAGGCGCGCCCAGAAGTTGATGATCCACGCGCGGCTCCAGCCGGTGTGCCCGCCGCCGTTCGCCAGCCGCCGCTCCAGCGACGCCCGCGCGGCCGCCGCCAGCTCCGGCGTGCCCGTCACGGTGAACTGGTTCCCCGGGTGCAGGCCGTAAAGGTGGGACATGTGCCGGTGGCCGGGCTCGGGCTCGTCGTAGTCCTCCATCCATTCCTGGAGCTGGCCGTGTTTCCCGACGCGCGGGGGCACGAGCCGGGCGCGCGCGCGCAGCGCCTCGTCCCGGAACTCGGCGTCCACCCCGAGCAGCTCCGCCGCCGCGGCGCAGTTGCCGAAGAGCTCCCACAGGATCTGCATGTCCATGGACGGCCCGGCGCAGACCCCCGCCGTCTGGCCGTCCGCCGTGGTGTATTTGTTTTCCGGCGAGTTGGACGGCGCGGTGACCAG